>CAZTXH010000001.1:0-13681 GCA_964617415.1 uncultured Rikenellaceae bacterium
GACTTTTGACACATTATTTCGGTTGGAGGAGCATTTTCATGTTCCTTATCCCCGTGGGAATAGCATCTTTATACCTGATATTCAAAAAGATGAAGCCAGAATGGTCTGAAGCCCGGGGGGAAAAATTTGACTGGAAAGGATCTGTAATATATGGATTATCAATCGCTTCATTTATGTATGGCTTTTCAAAGCTTCCTTCTGCTCAGGGATGGATCTTTCTGGGTTCTGCCCTGGTTCTTGCCATACTATTTTTAGTAGTTGAAAAGAGGATTGATAATCCTGTTTTTGAAATCAGGTTAATTCTGCGTAACAGGGTCTTTGCATTTTCAGGAATAGCTGCTTTGATACATTATTCAGCTACAGCTGCCACTGGTTTCTTCATCAGCCTCTATCTTCAATATCTTAAGGGCTTTAATGCCCAGACAGCAGGATTTATTATGATATCGCAACCTGTTATGATGGCATTATTGTCGCCACTGGCAGGAAAACTATCCGATAGATATAATCCGGGCGTTATTGCTTCATGTGGCATGGGTCTTACTGCATCGGGATTGATAATGCTTTGTTTTATAAATGAAATGACTGCGATATATTTAATAATCAGCATGCTGATTATTATGGGTATAGGTTTTGCACTTTTCTCATCGCCCAATTCCAATGCCATAATGAGTTCTGTGGAAAAGAAATATCTTGGTGTAGCATCGGGTGTTGTTGGTACTATGAGGATGGTGGGACAAATGCTCAGTCTTGGAATAGCCATGATGCTTCTGTCTCTCTATATGGGGACTGAATCCATAGTACCGGAAACATATCCATCACTCATCTCAACCATGCGTACCGGATTCAGTATTTTTTCTGTACTCTGTATATTAGGAATTTTTGCTTCACTCGCAAGGAACGGAAAGCTTAACAGGAATGATTGAAATTACGGTAATCAAAATTTAAGAAAGATTTTATTTATGTTTACGTAAAACAGGAAGTGTTATGAAAACAAAAAGCATTAAATTGAGCCTGTTCTTTTTAATCATGGCTTGAAAATTCGTTTAACCTGAACACTATGACAAAGCTTTATCAAAAACCCATAAAATCATGCCCTTCAGATAATGAAATCAGGAAAGGACTTAAAGAGGTTGTTGGCACTATACCAGAGGTCCCTGAAAAGCGTCTATGGATGGAAATACTGAATCTTATTGACCTAACAAGTCTTAATACTACCGATAGTAAGAGTAGTATTATTCGCCTGACGGGTAAGATAAACAGTTTTCAGGGTAGATTCAGAAATATCCCCAATGTGGCTGCTATATGTGTTTATCCAAATTTTATATCTGTCATAAAGGAAAAACTTACGGTCAAAAATGTAAAAATAGCAGCCGTTGCAGGATCATTTCCCACATCCCAAACCTTTAAAAGTATTAAGATTGCGGAATGTAAAATGGCTATTGAGGCTGGTGCCAATGAGATTGACATTGTTATGCCACTCGGATACTTTATGGTTAACGATTATGAAAAGGTTGCTGATGAGATTCGGGAAATAAGGGAAGCTGTTGGTGATAAACTGCTTAAAGTAATAATTGAATCAGGTCTTCTGGGTAATCATGAACATATTTTCAGGGCATCGCTTATTGCCATGGATGCTGGCGCTGATTTCATAAAAACCTCCACAGGTAAAGTAAATATATCGGCTACTCCCGAAACAGCTTTTGTAATGAGCAGGGCTATTTCGGATTTCTATTCTGAAACAGGTATAAAAGTAGGGTTTAAACCTGCAGGCGGTATTGTCACTGCCGGGGATGCCTTACTATACTATCATATTGTCAGTTATTGCCTGGGCGAAGAGTGGCTTAATAATAAATTATTCAGGATCGGAGCAAGTCGCCTGGTAAATAACATTTTATCAGAAATTGCCGGTGAGCGACATGAGCACTTTTGAACAGGATACGATACGACATATCCCGGATACTTCAACCCGGCAAATTGATGTTTCTGCCGATTCTCTTGAGGTTTCCGATACTATTGTAACTAGTAGTATCAGCTCTTTTCAACCACTAAAGAAAGAATCCGAACTTTTTGATACTATTACTGACGGAACAAAACCTGAAATTACTTTTTATGATTCGTCGAATTTTGTTATATCTTCTGATCTTCAATATACCGACCGGTTTCCTTTCATTTTTACGGAAAAGAATAAAGAACTTAAACTTAAAACCGGCGAATCCTTAATAAAAAGCCTCAGAGAAGGGAAAGAGATGCCGGAACAACCCCTTAATGCAGACTGGTTAATTTTTGTGGTTTTTATTACCTCAGCGATCTATATTTATATCAGTACAACCTATAAAAGACTTTTCAATGAAATGAAAAGGTTTTTCCTTTTCGGTGGAATTGGTGATCCTGCATCACAGGATATACAGGTTCTTTTTCACTGGAAGTCAACCATATTCAATCTGGTATCATTCCTGAATATAGCATTGTTCGTATATTGTGCAGGCGACTTCTATGAATTTATCCCTGATATCATTCCGGGAATCCTTTTCTGGCTTATCTCTTTTGCTATTATCGCAGTCCTTATTACCTTCCGCCATCTCCTATGTCTCATTACAGGTAATATCAGTGAGGAGAAAGATCTTTTTAATGAATATATAATTACAATATATCATTCATACAGGTACATTGCAGTAATCTTATTTATCCTGACTATTTTAATATTATACACAAGTCTGATTCCCGTTAAAACACTATTCATTACAGGATTGGTAACAATGGCAATTACTTATATTATTCGAATATTCAGGTTCTTTTTAATATTTCTGAAGAAGAAAATTTCGATTTTCTATTTGATTTTATACCTTTGTGCGCTGGAATTTCTACCTGTTCTTGTTTTAATGAAATACATTACAGGTCTGTTTTAGGATAATAACGAGAGATTTCTTGAAAGTTAAACTAAAAGTGTAAATCATTGAAAATAAGAAAGATATTAGTATCGCAGCCAGAACCTTCGGAAAAAAAATCTCCATACTTCGATCTGGCAAAAAAGTACAATCTAAAAATAGATTTCAAACCTTTTATTCAGGTTAAGGGCGTATCCATAAAGGAATTCAGGCAACAAAAGATCAATATTCTTGATTTTAGTGCCGTAATATTCACAAGCAAAACCGGCATAGATAACTTTTTCAGGATTTGCAATGAGATGAGGATAACAGTTCCTGATACGATGAAATATTTCTGTATCACTGAAAATGTTGCATATTATCTGCAGAAATATATTGTTTACAGGAAGAGAAAGATTTTTCATGGGAAGGCTAAATTTCAGGATCTCATTGATGTAATAGTTAAGCATAAAGATGATTATTTCTTTGTTCCACTTTCTAACCGTCATAATGCAGAAATACCTGAAATGCTTAAAAAGAACGGTATCAAGTATAAGATCGGTACTCTGTACAAAACTATCAGCTGCAATTTTACCAACATCAATAACTTTGAATATGACATTATTGTTTTTTACAGTCCTTCAGGTATTAAGTCGTTAAAGGAGAATTTTCCTGATTTTGTCCAGGGAGACATTAAGATTGCAGCCTTTGGTCCGACAACAGCCTGTGCTGTAGAAAACGAAGGGCTAAGACTTGATATTAATGCACCCAATCCGAAAGCCCCCTCTATGACTATGGCTCTGGATAATTACCTTAAAGAGCATAACAAGAACCATAAATAAATTTTTTTACTAAATCACCCTGATGTAACAATACGGAAAACCGGGTAGGTTTTCCCGGGCAGCTTATGTTCATGAATGTAGCAAGAAAAAAATTCTATAAGTCCGAAAGGCTCTGTAGCCAAAAGAATATCATTAGACTATTCGATAAGGGAAAAGTCATTTATTCAGATCTTTTCAGGGTTGTGTGGGATATAAGTCCCGATGCACTGCCTTTCCCGGCTCAGATCGCATTCAGTGTCCCGAAAAATAATTTCAGGCTTGCTGTTACAAGAAACCTCCTTAGACGCAGGATGCGGGAAGCATACCGTATAAATAAACATTCGTTTTATGACCTTCTTTTAAAGGAGAATATAAAGATCATATTAATTGTTATATACAGGAAGGATACTATTTCAGATTTTCATACCATCGAAAAAGCTATAAAAGAAATATTTGAAAAATTCAGAATTTTGATAAAAGAGAACTATAAATAATGTTAAAGTTGTATTAATAATTTCTTTACCAGTCTCTTTCCGGAATATTCTTTTTATTTTCACCGTTTCAAAATAAATTTGCTGTAAGAAATGAAAAAGAGAAGAACAAATAAAATAGTCATTCTGTTAAGTATACTGATCTTTGCAGGAATAAGTACCGGCTTTCTTTTTATTCAGGAGTCACGCGATTTTCGGATAGCAAAAAATCTCGATATATTTTTCTCTCTGTTCAGGGAATTGAATGCTTTTTATGTAGATGATATTGATCCCGATAAAATCATCAAATCGGGAATTGACCATATGCTTAATACTCTTGATCCATATACTGTATATTACCCGGAATCAGAAGCAGATGAATTTGTTTTTCTTACTACCGGGAAATATGGTGGAATAGGATCTCTCATTCGGGGTGGAGGCGAACATATTGTAATAAGAGAAGTATATAAAGGCTTTCCTGCAGATATTGCAGGTATTAAAACCGGTGATATTTTAAAGAAAGTTGATGGTGTTAATCTCAAAAATCTGTCTACTGAGGATGTCAGTAAAAAACTCAAGGGAAATCCCGGGACAGATATCACTGTAACAATAGAAAGAAATGGGACAGAGTTGGATTTTCAAATGAAGAGGCAAAGAATAATAATCCCTTCAGTCCCATATTTTGGAATGATCGATGATGAAACAGGTTATATACGTTTTACTAATTTCACACAGGATTGTGTTCAGGAAGTTAAGAATGCTCTTGTCTCCCTGAAAGAGAATAATGCTCAAAAGATTATAGTTGATCTCAGAAGTAATCCGGGAGGTCTTCTAAAAGAATCAGTAGGAATTGTTAACCTTTTTGTCGGACCCGGAAATGAAGTTGTTGAAACAAGAGGAAAAGTGAAACAATTTGATGAAGTTTCCAAAACCACAAAAGAAGCAATTGACGAAGATATACCTCTGGCCGTTCTTATAAACAGAAGTTCTGCTTCCGCTGCCGAAATAGTTGCAGGTGCAATACAGGATCTCGACAGGGGAATAATTATCGGGCAACGTTCATATGGTAAAGGGCTGGTTCAGATAACACGTCCATTAAGTTATAATACACAACTTAAAGTGACAACAGCAAAATATTATATCCCCAGTGGAAGATGTATACAGGCTCTTGATTTTTCACATCGAAACGAGGATGGAAGTGTAGGAATAATACCCGACTCACTCATATCCGAGTTTAAAACAAGAAACGGGAGAATAGTAAAAGATGGAGGAGGTATAACACCCGATATTAAAATTAGCCCGGATCCCTTAAGCCAGGTAACAACAGAACTATTTTTGAGAAATTTAATATTTGATTTCGCCACGCAATATTACTGGTCGCATCCTGATCTAGATTCCATTTCAGGATTCAGTTTCACTGAGCAGGATTACACTGATTTCCGTAATTTTCTTGTTGAAAGTAAGTTTAATTACAGAACACGTACAGAAGCCTCTCTTAATCAGCTAATTACCAATGCCCAGAAGGAAAAATACTATGATCTGCATAAAGGGCTTTTCTCACAACTTGAAAAAGAAATTGTACATGATCTTAACTATGACCTTACATTATTCAAGGATGAAATAACAGAACTTCTCGAAGAGGAAATAATCAGCAGATATTTTTATGAAAGTGGGGCTATTGCCTGGGGTATCAGGAGTGATGAGCAAATTAATAAGGCTCTTGAAACACTGAAAAACAACGAATTATACACTAATACACTCATCGGCAAGTCTGAATCTCAGTTTATTTCCAGACATAATTAATGTGCTTCCAGCCAGTTTTTACCTATACCCCAGTCAACCTTAAGAGGTATTTCGAGAGTGGCAGCATCGGCCATCTCATGTAAAACCATTTTCTTAATCTTTTCCAGTTCGGATTCAAATACTTCAAAGATAAGCTCATCATGAACCTGCAGGATCATCTTTGATCTGTATTTTCCGGCCTTAAGCTTTTCATATATCCTTATCATTGCAATCTTGATGATGTCGGCTGCACTACCCTGTATCGGTGCGTTTATGGCATTTCTCTCTGCATTACCCCTTACGACCTGGTTCCTTGAGTGTATATCATGTACATATCTTCTCCGGCTAAACATTGTTGTTACATATCCCTTCTCTCTTGCTTTTTTAATACTTTCATCCATATATAGCCTGACACCCGGATAAGAGGCAAAATAACCGTCAATAAGTTCTTTGGCTTCTCTTCTTCCTATTGTAAGCCTTTCCGATAGTCCAAAAGATGAAATACCGTAAATGATCCCGAAATTAGCTGTCTTTGCCCTGCCTCTCATCTCCCTGGTAACATTTTCAATATCAACTCCGAATATCTTTGATGCAGTTGCTGCATGAATATCATTTCCTGACAAAAAATCAGATATCATACCCTTATCCCTGCTGAGGTGAGCCATCAGTCTTAATTCAATCTGGGAATAGTCAGCAGAAAAGAAAATATACCCATCTTCAGGAACAAAAGCTTTCCTGATCTCCCTGCCTCTCTCCTCTCTTATCGGTATATTCTGAAGGTTCGGATTATTGGAACTTAACCTGCCTGTAGCTGCAATAGCCTGGTTGAAAGAGGTATGAATTCTTCCTGTTTTTTTATCAACCAGTTTTGGAAGAGCTTCAACATAAGTTGATAAAAGCTTTTTTAAACCTCTGTATTCAAGCACCTTTTCAACAATAGGGTGTTTATGTGTCAGCCTTTGTAATACCTCTTCACTTGTAACAAATTGTTTTGTTTTGGTAACCCTGGCCTTATCATCCAGTTTGAGTCTGATAAAGAGTATATCACCAAGTTGTTTCGGAGAGGATATATTGAATTCTGTCCCTGCAAGTGCATAGATATCTTTCTCAAGGTTTATTATATCATCCCGTAATGTTTTTGCGAATGTATTCAATTCTTCTCCATTTAAGATAACTCCATTCCTTTCCATTTCTGCCAGTACATTGATAAGTGGCATTTCAATCCTTGTGGCCAGTTCTGACAGGTCTTCTTCTTTTATCCTGGGATCAAAGATATTTTTTAGCTGGAATGTGATATCTGCATCCTCCACGGCATACTCTTTCAGCTGGTCAACCGGAACTGATCTCATATTCTTCTGGTCCTTTCCTTTTTCCCCTATTAAAGATTCAATATGTACCGGGGTATATGAAAGATATATTTCCGACAGGAGATTCATATTATGCCTCATATCGGGTTCCAGAAGGTAATGGGCAATCATTGTATCAAACAGAGGTCCTGAGACATTAATTCCATAATTGGCAAGAACCTGGATATCAAATTTTATATTCTGTCCTATCTTCAGGATATCGCTATTTTCGAGAATGGATTTTATTATTTCAAGCATTTCTTCTGTACCTTCCCTCGATTCCGGAAAATGTATCAAATATCCTTTACTTTTCTCCCATGATAATGCAAGAGCAACAATTTCTGAATTAAGTGGATTAATATCAGTTGTTTCCGTATCAAAGCAAAATTCTTTCTGTTCTCCTGCCTTTTGTATAATTTTTTTAAGCTCCTCTAATTCATTAATCAATATATAATTATGCTTTACATCATTAATTGTTGATCTGGCATGAGTGGTGCCACCCACTTCAGTATCTGAAAAAAGTGAAACCTGTACATGTTCTGTTGTTTCTGTTTCCAGATTATCGTCCTGGGGCAAAATACGGGCAGCTATTGTTCTGAATTCAAGTTCATCGAACAACACCTTTAGCTTTTGGACATCCGGTGATGAAGTTTCAAGTTTTTCTTCTTCAAGCTCTACAGGAACATTTAGCACTATTGTGGCCAGTTTTTTTGATATTTCGATCTGTTCAATATTGTTTTCAATTACCTCTTTCAGTTTTCCTTTCAGTTTATCAGTGTTTTTAAAAAGTTCTTCAACAGAACCATATTCTGATATAAGCTTCATGGCTGTTTTGGGACCTACTCCGGGAGCACCCGGAATATTGTCTGAAGAATCTCCCATCAAGGCAAGTATATCAATGACCTGTTCCGGAGATTTCACTGAAAATTCTCTTTTAATATCTTCAACTCCCCAACGTACAGATTCATTACCACTTCTGGAAGGTTTAAACATGTATATATTTTCAGTGACAAGTTGTGCAAAATCTTTATCGGGGGTCATCATATAAGTTGTAAATCCTTCCCCCGAAGCTTTTTTTGCAAGTGTTCCTATTATATCATCTGCTTCATATCCGGGATAGTCTATATAAGGAATATTGTATGCTTCTAGTAATTTTTTAATATAGGGAACAGCTTTTCTAATGTCTTCAGGTGTTTCATCTCTATTTGCTTTGTAATCATTGAACATTTCATGTCGGAAGGTTGGTCCGGGCGCATCAAATACCACTGCAATATGAGAGGGTTTTTGCTTGTTGATAACCTCTTCCAGAGTAAGCAGGAATCCGAAAATAGCAGAAGTATTAAAACCTTTTGAAGTTATCCTGGGATTTTTTATGAAGGCATAATATGATCTGAATATCAAAGCATAAGCATCAAGAAGAAAAAGTGTTTTATCAGATTTGTTGTTCATTTTATGATTTTTTCTTTATTATCTAACCCCCGGTCCCGAGTACTCGGGACCACCCCCTAAAGGGTACAATACTGTAATTCTTATACAAATTACCTTAATTACTATAGCATTAGCCTCCCTTTAGGGGGGTTGGGGGGTATTCGTTATCTGATGCAAACCATTCTGCATATGATTTTGTAGTTTCAAAAAGTCTGAGACTGTATAATTTTACATCCTCAGGAATTGCTTCTTTAAGTCTCTCTGCAAAGTCAGCTACAAGGTTTTCACATGTCGGTGTGTAATCAACAAGTACAATATTTCCAAATGCCTTTTTTATCATCTCAAGCTTCTCTCTGTCAAAATCCCTGCTTACAACAACGGAATGATCAAATACCTTCACTATTTTTTTCAAAACAATCGCTTTAAGTACAGTAAAATCCATTACCATTCCGTTTTTCGGATTATCATTGTCATTAACCGGTACACCGGCTACTGTTACAAACAACTTGTATGAATGTCCGTGCACATTACGGCATGGACCGTCGTAATCTTTCAATGCGTGAGCCATTTCAAATGTGAACTCACTGGTTACTCTGATAAAGTTATTCATGAATTGTGTAATAGATTCATTTCAAAATTAACTAATCCTACCGAGAAACTGTTAATGATAATGAGGTATTCGTATTAAAAAGTAGTTGGGGTGTTGCATGCAACACCCCAACCACCGATTAAACTAAAAACATATTTAGAATTTTATTTATTCCATTGCTTCCCTGTATCTTTCGTTCACAGTATCCCAGTTTATAACATTCCAGAATGCCTCAACATAATCTGGTCTTTTGTTCTGGTATTTAAGATAATAGGCATGCTCCCAGACATCAATTGTTAAAAGAGGAGTACCCTTCAGAGGTGAAATATCCATCAGGGG
Organism: uncultured Rikenellaceae bacterium; assembly: GCA_964617415.1. Classification (GTDB taxonomy): domain Bacteria; phylum Bacteroidota; class Bacteroidia; order Bacteroidales; family VadinHA17; genus LD21. The sequence goes on from CAZTXH010000001.1 coordinate 9,640, forward strand.
ATTATCCTGGTTTGGGGTACTGCCCACAGCAAGCTCCTTGCCGGGAGTAAGATATAGCCATGCCCATCCGCTTCCAAAGCGGGTTTTGGCAGCATTGTTGAATGTTTCCCTGAATTTGTCAAATGAACCAAAAGTCTTGTCAATTGCAGCCGATAGTTCAGCAGAAGGTAAGGATCCATTATTCCCCAGATTTTCCCAGAAAATAACATGATTATAGTACCCTCCTCCATTATTTCTTACAGCATCACCAGCCTTTGAAACTTCTGCAAATATCTGTTCAATAGGAGTATCTTCCAGTTTAGTACCTTTTATGGCATTCACAAAATTGTTAAAATATGTTCTGTGGTGCCTGTCATAATGTATTTCCATTGTCCTGTCATCTATATACGGTTCAAGTGCATCATACGCGTATGGCAAGGCCGGAAATTCTTTTGTGTCAATTTTTTTCATATCTGATTTTTTTAATTCGTTAACTTGTCCCGAGAGGAATAGTGATGATACAATCACAAGAAATATCCCTGAAAGAAGTTTAATTATTAAATGATTCCTTTTCATTTTTATTGTTTTAAACTTAAACAACAGATTAAGAAGATTGTTCATATTAAATTTTTACAAGCATAATAGTTACAACAAAATTATTATTTATTATGCAACTTTTAACGTATTTTTGTCGTTATTAGATTAACCAATTCAGTGTACACATGAAAAAGACTCTCATATTAATATTGTCAGCTATTTTAATGGCTGGACTTCTGACAAGCTGCAAGAAAAAGAAAGGGGACCCTCCTGTATTGCCTGATATAGAATCGATTGAAATCGATTTCAGCAATTTTGAAATCGGTAAATCGGTTGATTTTCTGGCTCTTGAGAAAGGTGTTGAAAACAGCAACTGGGAATTTGCTGCAACTGTTGCAGGATACTGGAGGGCAATACTTACAGGGACTCTAATAGTACCTGTATCTGCATTTCAACTGGCTGTTGACCAGTCTCCTGAATGGACCGAAGAGAATACATGGGAATGGAATTATTCCGCAAGTGTTTTCTCAGTTACATATAAAGCTCGACTTGTGGGACAGATAAGGGCTTCAGATGTAAAATGGACTATGTATATCACAAGGGAAGGGACTGGAGGATATCCGGAATTCGTCTGGTTTGAGGGAACCTCTGCTCTTGACGGTAACAGTGGCCAATGGATCCTTAACCATAGTTATACTTATCAGGAATCCCTGCTCCAGATAGACTGGACAAAAACCGGAGATTCTATGGGAACAGTAAAATATACATACGTAAGAACTCTTAATGATAACCGCGAAACAGATACATTTAACGGAAGTTATATCGAATATGGAAAAACATCCAATACTCTTGATGCATATTATACTATTCATTACTATAGCTCAACATATCAGACATTCTGGGATGTTGATGTGGAATGGAGTACAGTAAGCTATAATGGAAGGGTAATGTGTTCACCCTTGTTTGGTGATTCTGACTGGCATTGCTGGAACAGTCAGTTGGTTAATATCACTTGTGAATGATAGTAAATACCCCCCAAGGGGGGCTAGAATCACAGGTAATTATATTGATAAAATAATAAAGGGCTCTTTTATAGGGCTCTTTTTTTATTTATTGTCAAGTAAATTTTTGCTATTTTGCACCACTTTTATATAGCACAGAGATGTCTGCAGGAAAAAAGTCCATATTGCTGATAGCCTTGATACTTATTGCTGACCAAATTTTTAAGATATGGATTAAAACACATATGGTTGTTGGTGAAGAGATCCCCCTTTTCGGAAACTGGGGAATGCTTCATTTTGTTGAGAATAACGGAATGGCTTTCGGTATGGAAATGGGAGGTCAACTCGGGAAACTGATACTCAGTATTTTCAGGATCATTGCCATTATTGCAATAGGGTATTTCCTTAATTCAATAATCAGAAAAAAGGTTAACCTCGGTCTTATTCTGGCTGTCAGTGCAATATTCGCCGGAGCTATCGGCAATATTATCGATAGTGCATTTTACGGGATAATCTTCAGTGAAAGCTATCTTCAGCCTGCTGTTCTCTTTCCTCCTGGAGGTGGTTATTCAACCTTTCTCCACGGGAAGGTGGTGGATATGTTCTATTTCCCGGTAATAAACACTCACTGGCCCGATTGGTCTCCAATCAGACCTGGTGAATCATTTATCTTCTTCAGACCTGTATTCAATATTGCGGACTCATCAATAACCTGCGGAGTTATTTCCATTATTTTATTCCAGAAAAAAATGTTCAAGGATTTTAATTAACCAATATCCATTTCCAAAATCCGCATTCCGCAATCCCTGTCTGCCGACAGGCAGGCGAAATCCGCAATTACAATGGTTCTTTACAGCATTCCTCAACACGTTCGAGTATACTTTTAAGTGCTTTATTCCTAAGAAAATAAAATATATTTTTACCTTCTCTTTTCGAGGTTAAAATACCCTTATCCTTCAGAATAACAAGATGATGTGAAGCTACAGACTGTTCAATGCCAAGCTGTTTATGAATTTCAGTAACTGTGAGTTTTTTACCATTCTCCAGCAGATCGATTATTAAAATTCGGACCGGATGAGCCATAGCTTTCAGCATATTGGCTGCTTTTTCCAGAGTTTCTGGATTCAAAGTCTTAAATTCCATATTTCAAGATCTATCATACAAATATATTTAAATATGTAAATGTGTTGTTCAATGCTTAATGTAAAAGACACTCTAAAGAATAAATAAACCATGTTGATTCGAAATTGTTATATTTGAATGAAATAATCCGGTATGTCTGTTCTCAGTGATATTAAAAGACCTGTTGAAAAAGAGATGGATGAATTTGAATCCTATTTCAGCAGGACTATGAAAAGCAATATCCCTCTTCTAAAAATAATTCTCAATTATATTCTCAGGCGCAAAGGAAAACAGATGAGGCCTTTACTTGTTTTTCTGACCGCAAAACTTAACGGTACGATTTCCGAAGCCTCTTATGTTGCAGCGACACTTATTGAGCTTCTACACACTGCCTCACTCGTACATGATGATGTGGTGGATGATGCTCATGAACGTCGTGGGGCATTTTCGGTTAATGCCCTCTGGAATTCAAAAATTGCAGTGCTTGTAGGAGATTATATGCTTTCAAAGGGCTTGCTGGTAAGTATTGAAAAAAAGCGGTACGATATGCTTGAAATAGTCTCTGAAGCTGTTAAATCAATGGTTGAAGGAGAGCTTCTCCAGCTTCAGAAATCCAGAAAATTCAATATTAAGGAAGAGGATTATTATAAGATCATTATCAGCAAGACTGCTGCCCTGATCGCTGCATGCACAGCAACGGGAGCGAGATCTGTAACGGAGGACCAAGATACTATCCAGCTTATGAAGGACTTTGGTGAAAATATAGGTATCGCATTCCAGATAAGAGATGATATCCTTGATTATGAGGCAAACGGATTAACCGGTAAAACAGTGGGGAACGATATTAAAGAGAGGAAAATCACACTTCCACTCATCAATTCTTTGGAACTTGCCTCATCATTTCAGAAGCAACATATCCTGTCAATAGTGAGGAAAAGGAAGAAGACGAAAAAAGAGATCAACGAAGTAATCGACTTTGTTACTTCAACAGGGGGAATTGAATATGCTGAACTAAAGATGAACCAGTATCGCGACAAGGCTCTTGCCATCCTTGATTCCTATCCCGAATCAGAGGTAAAGGATTCCCTGAAGAACTTCGTATATTTTACTACCTCAAGAGAAAAGTGATCCTGTTTCCGTATTAATCAGCTGCCTCAAGTTCTACTTTGGTTACCTTTTCGAGATCCTTGTTATAAAATACTGATCCTGCAAAAAATAACAATGAGCCTACAACAAGTACGAACGGAAGAATAGCAAGGGCTGTTTCTATATTCGATTTATCATATATTCTTCCCACTATCATTGGTGCCATTGCTGACCCCAGAAGATTTTGTACTATAACACAAATAGAATATGAGATTGCCCTCATCCCCGGATGTATTACGTCCTGTGTAACAGCTATT
>CAZTXH010000001.1:13691-45928 GCA_964617415.1 uncultured Rikenellaceae bacterium
GAATAACATTATAGATATTCCCATGATCAGCAGCAATATGTATTGTAAAGTTCCGGGATTGAGCTTCAACGCAATGAAAAGAATAACTCCAGTTAATAAAGTCGTGATTGCAGGGAAAAGTGATCTGGCATTCTGTCGCTTTTTACGCCATGCATCTGTCAGGTATCCGCCGATGGGGGCTCCCACCAGGGCAAGAACCATTATTATACTGGCTTTCATTCCTGCTTTATCCATTGGCATTCCCTGGACATTCTGAAAATATGTTGAAATCCATGTTATAAGAGCAGTCGTCGTAAATACAACTGCTGCAAATCCGAAATAAGTGAAAAGAACAGATGGTCTTGATAAAAACTCCCTCACCATATCCTTCTTAGCCATCTTTATTTTCTTCTTTGTCTTATCAACAAATGCAAGATCTACTGTTTTATAGTCTTTCATAAACAGGAAGAGGATAGCAATTATAAGTCCTGGTAAAGCAACAATCCCAAAAGCATGCTTCCATCCCAAATGTACTGCAATGACTCCTCCGAGAGCGTGCCCTATGGCAGTTCCGAGAGGTATTGAAGCATTCCAGATACCCATCATTTTTGCTCTTTTCTCAAAAGGGAATAAGCCCGATATCACTGCACCACCACCCGGAGCATATCCGGCTTCGCCGATTCCGATCAAGGCACGTGCCATAAATAACTGTGCATAATTGTGGGTCAGGGCACATAAGGCAGTGGCAATGCTCCACATGATTGCCATAATCCCTATGGTTTTGGTACGGCTCCAGCGGTCAACAAGCAAGGATACAGGAAATGTCAACAATACTATTGCCCAATAAACAGCAGAAACAAGCATCCCTTCCTGCATGTGTGTAATCCCCAGGTCTTTCCCAATAGATGGCCACATCGAGGTAATAACCATCCTGTCGATATAATCGAACATGTAAAGCAGGAAGAGCAGGGTGAAGACATAATACGAATACCTCTTTGAAAACAGATATCCGTTTTGTTTTGCAGATTTTTCCATAAGTCTTTCTGTAAAAACTTACTGCAAATAAGTAAAATTTATTTCAGTTGATTATTTTTTACATATATTTAAGTCTTTATACTTAGTATATAGATAAAAATCCTCCTTTATTTTCACCCCCAAATAAAAAATTGATTATGATAACACTTAAACAAATTGAATCATTTATTGCTACGCAACCTATAGCAATGGTTGGCGTTTCGAGAAACACCAGGAAGTTCAGTTTTATTGCTTTTAATGATCTTAAGGAAAAGGGCATGGATATAATCCCCGTCAATCGCAATGCTGATGAAATAAACCAGATAAAAACATACCCGAATGTAATGTCATTGCCAAAAGAAGTAAAAGGTTTACTAATAATGACTCCCAAACATGAAACAGCAGGAGTTGTAAGGGATGCTATAAAAAAAGGATTTAAACAGATCTGGATACAACAATTTTCTGAAAGCAAAGAGGGCCTTAGTGAACTGAGCAATACAGATATCAATTATATTACAGGCCATTGTATCCTGATGTATTATAATCCTCACGGTATACATAAATTTCATGGAAAGCTGAAGAAGTTCTTCGGACGATATCCAAAATAAACTCATTATTATTTATCAAATGGAAGAAAATCAATATATTTTCAGCACTGAATTAGCAGTCAGAGATTATGAGTGTGATGTTCAAGGAGTTGTAAATAATGCTAATTATCTTCATTACCTTGAACATGCAAGACATGTATTTCTTCTTTCAAAACAGATCGATTTTATCGAACTTCATGAAGCAGGTATTGATCTTGTTGTGACAAAAATCGAGATTGAATATAAATTTCCTTTAAGAAGCCAGGACGTATTCATTATCAGGCTTAACCTGAAAAGGGATGGTAATTTAAAGCTCGTTTTTATACAGGATATCTTCCGGATTCCCGATGAAAAGCTTATTGCCCGTGCCAGGGTAACAGGTGTTGCCACAAAAAACGGAAAACCCTTCCAGGCAGGAGATATTTTTCCAAAAGTGGGACTGGAATAAATAATAATAATAGTGTAACTTTATATATTATTACTAAATCCGATATCATGAATTTAAAAAAATTATCACTGACATTCACAAATGTTATTTTGCTTCTGTTCCTTACCTCTTTTATCGTTCTTTCACAATCAATTGAAGGAGACTGGTACGGCAAGGCTGAGATTCAAGGTATTACTCTTCGTATCACTTTCCATATTAAATCTGCCGAAGATGGTTATTCGTCAACATGGGACAGTCCCGACCAGGGGGCTTATAATATTCCCTCCTCAACTACTGAATTCATTTATCCTGACTTTTCATTCACGCATGAGGGCGCAGGATTTAAATACACAGGCACAGTAAATCAAGAATATACAGAAATTACCGGAAACCTTGAACAAGCTGGAAGTACTTTCGCAATAGTGTTTGGACGCGAGCCCATTGCCCCTCCTCCCGGCAGCCCCGAAGCACTAAAGGAGATATATGACAAGAAAGAAATTTACATAACCATGCGTGACGGTGTCAGGCTCTTTACATCAATCTATTCTCCAAAAAACACTTCATCAAAACACCCTATACTATTAAACAGGACACCCTATAACATTGAGTCCCGTGGTCCAGATCATTATAATTATTTTCTTCAGGTTTATTCAAGATATACTGAAGAGGAATACATCATGGTCTTTCAGGATGTCAGGGGAAAATATATGAGCGAAGGTGAATATGAAGACATAAGACCCGTAATTCCTGTCAAGAAAAACAACAAGGATACTGATGAAACCACAGATACCTGGGATACAGTTGATTGGCTTGTAAAAAATGTTGAAAACAACAACGGCAATGTAGGTATTTTTGGCATTTCATACCCGGGATTCTATTCCACCATGGGTATAATCGATGCTCATCCTTCAGTGAAGGCTGTTTCTCCACAAGCTCCCGTAACAGCATGGTTTATCGGTGATGATTTCCATCATAATGGCGCTTTTTTCCTTCTCGACTGTTTCCCTTTCTATTACAGTTTTGGCCAACCACGTCGGGAACCAACTCGTCAGGGAAATCCAGGATTCCAATGGCCGGTTCCTGATAATTATGAATTTTTTATGTCACTCGGAGCCATAAAAAATATTGCACCCTTATATTTTGGCGACAGTATCAAATTCTGGAATGATGCTTTTGCACATCCCGATTATGACGATTTCTGGAAGGCTCGTGACCCAAGGCAATATCTGAAAAATGTGACACCGGCAGTAATGACTGTTGGGGGCTGGTTTGATGCAGAGGATCTGTATGGAGCCATTCACACTTATAAGGCAATTGAAACACAGAATCCCAAAGAACTTGAAAATTATTTTGTTATGGGTCCCTGGTCTCACGGTCAATGGGCAGCCGGTGAGGCAAATAATTTGGGAAATATCTACTGGGGATTAGATGCAAATAAAGCATATATTGAACTTGAAAAAGAATTCTTTAATCATTACCTTAAAGGAGACAAGGTCCTTACAATACCAGAAGCAACTATTTTTGTAACAGGGTCAAACAAATGGAGGGAATTCAGCACATGGCCGCCTGTAAATACTACCGAAAGAGACCTTTATTTACACCCCGGAGCAATTGCATCTTTTGAAAAACCATCGGGGAATACCAGCAGTTATGATGAGTATATTTCAGATCCAATGAAACCTGTTCCATATACTGAAGATGTTCATGCAAGAAGAACTGCAGAATATATGACAGATGATCAGCGGTTTGCATCCCGCCGTCCTGATGTAATGGTCTACCAGACAGATGTTTTTGAAAACGATATAACAATTACAGGACCATTGACGGTAGACCTGTTTGTGTCAACAACCGGTACTGACGCAGATTATATCGTTAAACTCATTGATGTTTTTCCCCCCGAGACAGAAGCAGATGATGATGAAGATGTCGAAGTTCCTCTTGGTGGATATCAGATGCTTGTCAGGGGTGAGGTTCTGAGAGGAAAATACAGGAACAGTTTTGAAAAACCCGAACCATTTGTCCCAGGCGAAGTAACCGAAGTTTCTTACGAAATACCCGACGTCGCACATACTTTTAAAAAGGGTCACAGGATAATGATACATGTACAAAATTCATGGTTCCCGCTGGTTGACAGAAATCCACAAAAATTCGTTAACATATATGAGTGCTCCGAAAGCGATTTTCAGAAAGCGACACACAGGATATACCATGATCCAAAATATCCTTCGCATATTAAAATGACGGTTTTAAATGAATAAATAATCTTAGTCCTTTGTTTAATTGATAAAACAGTAATATCATATCATTATGGGGAAAAAGAATCTGACACGAAGACAATTCATCGCGGTGATGGGTGCAGGTGCAGGCAGTGTACTGATTGGCTCTTCTGTGTCCTCATCTAATGACCCTTTTCAGAAAGTAACCCTGGGCAACACCGGAATAAAAACCACCTTAATGGGCATGGGTACTGGTTTTAACGGATACAACCGTACATCTGCCATTACAAGGGCAGGAACAGCAGAGTCGATGATCAGGTATTGCTGGGAAAAGGGTATACGTTACTTCGACTGTGCCGATTCGTACGGTACACATTCTTTTACTTCAAAGGTACTTAATGGTATCCCAAGGGAATCATATACCCTGGGTACAAAGATATGGGTATCGCCCGGAGGTATTCCGGAAGAGGATCATACTGATGCCGATATAAGTGTCGATCGTTTCCGTAAAGAATTAAATACCGATTATATCGATATTGTACAGATACATTGTATGACAAGTCCGGACTGGACGGATGAACAGAAGAGACAGATGGACCTGCTTGAAACACTCAAATCAAAAGGAATAATAAGGGCTCATGGGGTTTCTGTTCATTCCTTCGAAGCCCTGGAAGCTGCTGCAGCCAGTCCCTGGGTCGATGTAATACATGTCAGGATAAATCCTTATGGTGCAAATATGGATTCGAAAGATCCGGCTAAAGTGACTCCGGTAATTGAAAAAATGCACAAATCGGGAAAAGGTGTTATCGGTATGAAACTTATCGGAGGCGGAAATTTACGCAACGACCCTGATAAGATCGATAAATCATTGAAGTTCGTCCTCGGTCTTGGTACAGTTGATATGATAATCATAGGTTTTGAAAAACCTGAACAGGTTGATAATTATATCGGTTTGGTTGAATCAACCCTGAAAACACTGAACATTTAATCTTTATAACATAAAGTTAATGAGATCATTCAATATCCTTTTTATATTTCTCCTTTTATTCTCTGTAGGTGTCTCAGGACAATATGAAGGACTTGAAGGAATTATCAAACCAGGAGCAACGCTGGAAAAACTTGCTGATGGATTTCAGTTCACAGAAGGGCCATCGGCCAATAAAGAAGGAAATGTCTATTTTACCGATCAGCCCAACAATCGTATACTTGTGTATTATCATAAAAAAGAATTTGATGAAGTAATTGAAGCCCTTGTTGTATTCATGGAACCAGCCGGACGTTCGAATGGATTGTCATTCGATAACCAGGGTAATCTCTGGTCATGTGCCGATGAAAAAAATGAACTCTGGCGTGTTAGTCCGGATAAAGATGTTGAAGTAATAGTGGATAATTATGAGGGGAAACTTCTGAACGGACCAAATGACCTGTGGATAGATCCTTCAGGGGGAGTCTATTTCACTGATCCCTTCTACAAACGTTCATGGTGGTCGCATGAAGAAATGCCGCAGGAAAAACAGTGTGTATATTACCTTAAACCCGATCATAAAAGAATATTACTGGTTGAAAGTGATCTGTTACAACCTAACGGTATAGTAGGTACACCTGACGGTAAAAAGCTTTTTGTGGCTGATATAAGAGGAAATAAGACATGGTCATACTCAATAAATCCGGATGGAACACTATCAGATAAAACTCTTTTTTGTGAAATGGGATCTGACGGCATGACAATTGACTCACAAGGAAATATATATCTAACAGGCAAGGGAGTTACCATCTTTGACAACCAGGGCACCAGGCTTGGTAATATCGCCGTCCCTGAGAACTGGACAGCAAATGTATGTTTTGGAGGAAGCAATCTTAAATACTTATATATAACCGCCAGTAAAGGATTGTACCGTATCAGTTTAAAAGTCAAGGGAACTCGTGGCTGAAAGTAAAACCTGTTGATAAATTATAACTTTTCTTTATAAATCCGAAGTATCAATTATTTTGTGCTTTAGTCACTTTTTTTATTATTGTAACCATATTTTAACAATTTCTTCGCTTATGGAGGGAACACGCAGGGCAGATATCAGACCTGGCACTGCGGTTTCATATTCATCAATCATTCCAAAAATTAACTAAATTTGCACCGGATGAAAAGTTATCTTTTCCATCTGCTGTATTTATTAATTCAACTGTGAAAAAATGAAATATGAGGATTTTCTGGTCTCAGCGCTGGGAAACAGTAATGTGCTAACACCTCTCAAAAAGGGTCAGCGGGCTGATAGTCCCGTTTATAAATTTGTTAAAGATGATGAAAGGATCCTGTATGATGTGTCGCTCGATCATTTTAACAAATTCCGGAACAATGATAAGGACCCTATATCATTTGAAAAGGCCGGACCGAAAGAGAACCTTTATTTTGAACCGGCCAAGACAAAGGTTGGCATAGTAACCTGTGGAGGATTATGTCCGGGAGTAAATAATGTTATACGTAGTATTGTCAACCAGCTTCATTACAGGTACGGAGTAAACAGGATGCTTGGTATAAAATATGGTTATGAAGGTTTAATATCAAAATATAATCATCCCGTTGTTGAGCTTACACCTTCAATGGTGAGTGATATTCATGATTTCGGAGGAACATTTTTAGGTACATCACGAGGTAATCAGAATGTTGGTGAAATGGTCGATACACTGGAAATTTTAAATATTAACATTTTGTTTTGTATAGGTGGTGATGGTACCTTACGTGGAGCTCATGCCATTCATGAAGAGATAAAGAAAAGGAAACTTAAGATATCAGTTGCAGGTATTCCGAAAACAATTGATAACGATATTGACCTTATTCAGAAATCATTTGGCTTTGAGACCGCCTTCTCAATTGCCAATGACATTATCCGTAATGCACACAATGAAGCAGAGGGTGCACATAATGGAATAGCCCTCGTAAAACTCATGGGAAGAGATTCAGGATTTATTGCAGCAAGTGCTGCACTGGCTATTCAGGAGGTTAATTTTGTGCTTGTCCCTGAGATCTCTTTTGAGTTGTACGGCACGAGAGGATTTCTGAAAGTCCTGAGAAACCGTCTCGAAAACAGACATCATGCTGTAATTGTGGTAGCCGAAGGTGCCGGTCAGGATTTGTTTGAAGACAAAGATCTTGTTAAAGATGCTTCAGGTAATATCAAACATAAAGATATCGGTATATATCTTAAGGAAAGGATAAAAGAGGAGTTCGATGCAAAGAAATTTCCATACTCCATCAAATATATTGATCCCAGTTATATTATCCGAAGTGCTCCTGCTAATGCCAATGACAGCAAATTCTGCAATCTCCTTGCACAGAATGCTGTACATGCTGCTATGGCGGGAAAAACCGATTTCGTTGTCGGATACTGGAATAATGAATTCACCCTTATTCCGATACCAATGGCTGTGGCAAAAAGGAAGAAAATTGACATTGAAGTATAACTGTGGTGGAATGTACTTGAGGCTACCGGCCAGCCAATACTCATGAAGAACCTGTAATATGATCAGAAACATTATCTTTGACCTGGGAAATGTCCTGATCAGCTTCAAACCTGCCGAATATCTTAAAGAACACAATTATCCTGGTGATAAAATTGATATCATCCTTAAGAATATATTTTTAAGCTCCGAATGGCTGATGCTTGATAACGGAACAATCAGTACCAAGGAAGCAATTGACAGAATAGAAAAAAAATCTATTTTAAAAAGGGCAGAAATAAGCTCTGTATTCAATCAGAGGCTTGAGATAATGTTTCCCCTTAATGTTAATACAAAAATGCTTCCTGCGTTACGAAAAAGAGGTTTTAAGCTATATTATCTGTCTAACTTCCCCCTTGATACTTTTTATGAGGTAAAAAACAGTTATTCTTTTTTCAAATACTTTGACGGAGGAATTATTTCTGCTGAAATAAATTATTCTAAACCTGATCCGGCTATATATAATATCTTCCTGCAGAAATATGATTTAATGGCAAACGAATGTTTATTCATTGATGATGCGGAAATTAATGTTAAGGCGGCAGAATCGTTAGGTATGAAGGGGTATTTCACAGATGGTTCGGAAATGTTAAATATAGAGGATCTTATGCCTTATGTACAAAAAGTTTGAACACCTGTACTATAATCCTAACAGACTTCACTCCCTTGTGACTGGCTTCAGCCCAATATTAAACAGGACTAAAGTCCCTTTTTTTAAGAAATACCTATCCGTTGGCTTAAACCAACGGCAATAGAACAAATAAAATTATGATCTGATGCAAAAAGAATATTCTCTACAATTTTAAAGAAAACACTTCCATCCTCTGGTATTATAATCCATTAAGAAAATTTGATCATTACATATTCCCTTTTAATGCTTTTAAATCATTTTGAACAATGTTATATATTCACATTTTAAGCCGTATGGTCATATCTTTAAAAATATTCATTTCTAACGAGGTTAAAAACAGGCAATATCACCCTTAATATATTACTATTCAATACCTTATGTCTGATTTTTTTAATCGTTCCATTGGGAAGAACAGGTTACTTTTTCAGGAATTCTGACAACAGAGATACCTTTTTAGGTCCGATTAGTTTTTTTAAATCTTCATATGGTGTTTTTCTTATTTTTTCTATAGAGCCAATTTTTTTCATCAATATTTCTTTTGTCTTTTCTCCTATTCCTTTTATTTCATCCAATTCTGTTTTTGTAATGTTTGAAGATCTTTTTTCTCTGTGGAAATTTATACCAAAGCGATGTGCTTCATTTCTCAATTGCTGAATTATTTTAAGGCTTACCGAATTTTTATCGAGATATAATGGAACATTGTCTCCGGGAAAATAGATCTCTTCAAGTCTCTTTGCTATACCTATAACGGCTATTTTTCTTTCGAGATCCAGTTTTTTCAGACTTTTTATTGCAGAAGACAGCTGACCTTTACCTCCATCTATGACTATTAACTGTGGAAGTTCCTGTTTCTCTTCGATCATTCTCTTATACCGCCTGTATACTATCTCTTCCATTGATGAAAAATCATCAGGCCCACTGACTGTTTTAACATTAAAATGCCGGTACTCTTTTTTACTTGGCACGCCATTTCTGAAAACAATGCAGGCCGCAACCGGATTTTTACCCATGATATTTGAGTTATCGAAACACTCAATATGCACTGGCAGGTCAGCCAGATGCAGGTCATCTTTTAATTTATTCAGGTTTTTTGATGTCCTGTCTTTTTTTGTTCCCAATTCCATTCTTTTCCTGCGTTCAAGTTTATAATAGAGTGCATTTCTTTCTGCCAGTTCGAGCAGTTTCAGTTTTTCTCCTCTTACAGGAACTGTATATTTGACTTTCCCGATCAATATATCTGGCATAAAAGGTGTTATTATTTCTTTGGAATCGCTTGACAGTTTTTGTCTTATCTCAGTTATCGCAAAGCCTAGCATGACTTCCTTTTCTTCATCTATCCTGCTTTTCATGTCAAGTGTAAATATCTGTATCACAGCGCCATCAACAATTTTAAGATAATTTACATAATAGTTCTCATTATCTTGTGTCATTGCAAATACATCTACATTTTTTATCCTGTTGCTTACTACAGTTGACCGTGACCTGAACTTTGATAATATCTCCAGTTTTTCCTTGATCATCTGTGCTTCTTCAAACTTCAGATTACGGGAATAATCTTCCATTAATCTTTTAAGATGTTCAATTACTGATGATATATTTCCCTTCAGGATATCTCTTATCTGTTTGATTCCGGTCATATATTCTTCCTCGCTCTGGAGTCCTGTACATGGCGCCTTACAGTTCCCCAGGTGATATTCAAGACATACTTTGAACTTTCCTGATTCAATGTTTGATGCTGTTAAATTCAGATTACATGTCCTGAACTTATATAATTGCCTGACAAGGTTGATTAATGTCTTTACCATTTGTCCCGAGGTATATGGACCGAAATATTCCGAACCATCTTTAACTGTATTTCGTGTACTGAATACTCTTGGAAATGCTTCGTTCTTTATACATATCCAGGGAAAGGATTTATCATCTTTCAATAATATATTATATCTGGGTTGATGTGATTTAATAATATTATTCTCAAGTAAAAGTGCATCCGATTCATTATCGACCACTAGGTGAATTAAGGTTGTTGCTTTACGTAGCATTACACTGGTTTTACCTGACTGATTCTTGCTGAAATATGAGCTCACTCTTTTCTTAAGGTTTTTTGCCTTTCCTACATAGAGCATTTTGCCTGATGAGTCCATGAATTGATAAACTCCTGGTTTTTCAGGTATAACCGGTAATATTAACTTTGGATCTAACGACATGATACAAAGATATGAAATAGTGTAAGTTATTGAGGGTTTTTTATAAGTCCTTTGTGTACTATAGTGATGAACTTTATGCTCCCTTCCTGCCTGCAGCAGGCAGGCAGGCATCACGAAGGTATACACGAAAAACACAAAGTAAAAAAAGCGAAGTAATATTGCCGGTCAAGGCTGAACTATAGTCATTTAACTAATCTATGAACAATGGAACCGGACAGAACCTTTTTCCGTCAAAAAGTCCGCGGTCACTTATTTTCAACTCAGGTATTACCAGCAAAGCCATAAATGAAAGTGTCATAAAAGGAGCAGACATTTTACACCCCATATTCTTTACCTGGTCTGATAACTCTTCATATTTTGAAGCAACAAGATTACATGGTTTATCTGACATTATTCCGGCAATATTTAGTTGGAGTGAATTAATCTTACCATTAACAGCAGTTGACAGTCCTCCTTTAAGTTTTACAATTTCGTTTACGGCATCCACAATATCTTTATCGGATGTCCCTATTGCTATTATATTATGACTATCGTGTGCAATTGAACTTGAAAAGGCTCCCTGTTTAATTCCAAATCCCTTAATAAATCCCACCGCCGGTTTTGCATCATTATACCTGTCTTTAACGACTATTTTCAAAATATCCTTTTCCGTCAAAGCTTCTATCAGTTTCGTTTGTTCTGTCTCACATATTGTTTCTTTTGTTATCAATTCTCCATCAAAAGCATTTATCACCCTTATTTTTCCCCCGTCATTTTTTATTCTGATCTCTTGTTCTGATATTTTGTTACAATTGAAATTGTTGACAGGTCTTCCGGATTTATATTCGAACATTACTTTACCGTTTTCGAAAACCTTATTCCCCTCAATCCATGTTTCCAACACATCCATTCTACCAAGATCATTGACCAGTATAAAATCGGCGTTATCGCCCGGTCTCAACATACCTGCATCGAGGTTATAATGTTTTGCAGGATTTATTGTAGCACTCCTGATTATATCAAATTTATTATAGCCTTCAGAGATCAGTTTAGCAACAATTTTATTTATGTGTCTTTTTTCAAGCATTTCGGGATGCAGATCATCACTACAAAGCATAAGTTTTTCCGGATCTGTTTTAAACAGTTCCTTGAGTGCATCAAGGTTTCTAGCTGCACTTCCTTCCCTTATAATTATTTTCATACCAAGGTTCAGTTTTTCCTTTGCTTCCTTAATCGTGCTACATTCATGATCCGTAGTTATTCCTGCTTCAACATACTTTTTCAGATCCTCTCCTGATAAGCCCGGAGCATGTCCATCAATCCTTTTATTCTTTTCTTTGGCTATATTTATTTTTCTAATTATTTCTGCATTTTCATATACAACTCCCGGGTAATTCATCATTTCAGCCAGATGCTTTATTTCCGGCTTATTCAGTAGTATTTCAATCTCTTTACTTGTAAGTTTTGCTCCACTTGTTTCAAGCTCTGTTGCCGGTACGCATGATGGAGCTCCAAACCAGAATTTCACAGGCACTGTTTTTCCATCTTCGATCATATACTCAATACCTATCATTCCCAATACATTTGCTATTTCGTGTGGATCTGCAACAACACCAATTGTTCCATGTGGAACACTTGCCGCTGCAAATGTGCCAGGACATAACATTGAACTTTCAATATGTATATGTGCATCTATTAATCCCGGTAATACCCAATTCTCTACAGGTCTTTCTATCTTCTCTATCTTCTTGATTTTTTTTCCCTCTATTTCAACGCATGCATTATATATCTCTCTTTTATGTATGTCGACCAACCTGCCTTCAACTTTTTTATTTATTTTTTTCATAAATAATTTTTTTGTTCCACGTGGAACATTTTATCTTCCCAAGTACATTAATAAAATATTTATGTCGGATGGCGAAACTCCGCTAATCCTTCCTGCCTGAGCAATATTTCTTGGTTTTATTCGATTTAATTTCTGTCTTCCTTCTGTAGATATTGATAATAATTCATCGTATTTAATATCTTCTGGTATTTTTAGATTCTCAAGTCTTTTTATCTTTTCTGCTATTACTTTTTCTCTTTGTATATACCCTTCATACTTTATTTTTATTTCAGCTGCTTCAGCAATTTCATTAAACCTTTCTGATTTTTCTATCTTCAGACTTTTCTCATCATAAATATGTTTTAACAGATCCCCAGTTTTAACTTGTGGTCTCGATGCAATATTTATTGCTTTTAATTTTTGTTTTATCGGGTTTGTACCTCTTTTCTTTAAAAACTCATTTATCTCTGCCGGTGCAATGCTCTTTTCCTTTACAAACTCTACTACCTCTTTTTTCATTTCTTCCTTTTCCTCCAGCATTCTCAGTCTCTTTTTATCAGCCAGTCCTATTTTATATCCTCTTCTCGTTAATCTCTCATCTGCATTATCCTGCCTTAACAATATTCTGTACTCTGCCCTTGAAGTAAACATTCTATATGGCTCATCCACACCTTTTGTTACAAGATCGTCAATTAATACTCCTATATATGCTTCATCTCTTTTAATTACCATTTCTTCATCTCCTCTTATCTTTAAAACTGCATTTATTCCTGCCATAATTCCCTGCGCTCCTGCTTCTTCATATCCCGTTGTCCCGTTTATTTGTCCGGCAAAATACAAGTTCTCAATCATTTTAGTCTCCAATGTATGTTTTAATTGTGTTGGCTGGAAAAAATCATATTCAATTGCATACCCCGGCCTGAATATTTCTACATTTTCTAATCCCTTTACTTTTCTTAATGCATTTAACTGGGCCTCTAAAGGCAGACTGCTTGCAAATCCGTTAACATAATATTCTATTGTGTTAGTTCCTTCCGGTTCTATAAAAAGCTGGTGAGCATTTCTTTCTTTAAATGTTACTATCTTGTCTTCAATACTTGGACAGTATCTGGGTCCAATCCCTTTAATTTTTCCCTGAAAAAGCGGACTGAACTCAAGCCCTTTTCTTAATTCTTCATGAGCCTCTTCGTTTGTATGTGTAATATAACAGCTTCTCTGTCTTTTTATTTTTTGTTTCCTTGACATATATGAGAACCTTTCTGGTTCTTCATCTCCCTTTTGTTCCTTTAGTATTTTAAAGTTTATTGTTCTTCCATCAATTCTTGGGCTTGTTCCTGTTTTCAATCTTTCTACTTTAAATCCTAAATCTTCAAGCTGTTCACTAAGTCCTGTTGATGCAGTATCTCCTGCTCTTCCTCCTTTGATATTTTTAAAACCAACATGCAGGATTCCATTCAAGAATGTCCCATTTGTTAATATTATTGATTTCGCCTTAAATTGTGTTCCAAACGATGTTTCTATACCTTCAACTTTTTTCCCCTTTAATAATAGCTTGTTAGCCTCTTCCTGCCATATATATAAGTTTTTTGTTCCTTCTAATGCTTTTCTCCATTCAATTGAAAATTTTTGTCTGTCACATTGCGCCCTCGGGCTCCACATCGCAGGACCTTTTGACTTATTCAGCATTCTGAATTGTATCATACTTCTGTCTGTAATCAATCCACTCATTCCTCCCAGTGCATCAATTTCTCTAATTATCTGACCCTTTGCAATACCACCCATTGCAGGATTGCAAGACATTTGAGCCAGCTTTGTCATGTCCATTGTTATTAGTAGCGTTTTTGCACCCATTTTTGCTGCTGCATGTGCAGCTTCACATCCTGCATGTCCACCACCTACAACAATTATATCATATTTAAAAATCATTTTTCCTCCCCTTTTTCTTTTTCCAACCATTTATTTTCTTTCTTTCTCATTATATTTTTTTCTTCTTTACTTATATCATCATATCCACATAAATGTAATGTTCCATGTATCATTACCCTTAAAATCTCTTCTCTTAAACTAACTTTATAGTTATAAGCGTTTCTTTTAACTGTCTCTTTACTTATATATATATCTCCATTAATTTTATTTCCTTCGCTATAATCAAATGCAATAACATCCGTCAGTGTATCTCTATGCAGAAATTCCTTGTTTATCTTTAACATCTCTTCATCACTCGTTATAATAAAATAAAGGTCACCCGGAATCTTTGATTCTTTCTTGATGACCTCTTTTATTATTTCTAATGCTCGTCTGCTTTTCTTCAGTCTGTAACTAATATTATCATAAAAGATAACTACACTCAAGTTCTTATATTTTTAAATTTCATTGTCACACTATTTCCTCGTCTGTTAAACTTTATGTCATCAGCCAGTTTCGTCATTAGAAATATTCCCCTTCCGTTTATTGCGTCAATATTCTCCGGATCAGTCGGGTCTGGTATTATATCCGGAATAAATCCTTTTCCCTCATCTTTTACTACTATAATCAGTTCCTTGTTATTTAGTTTTATTTCAATTTCCACCATCTTCTTTTTATCTGCTTTATTTCCATGAATAATAGCATTATTAACTGCTTCTAAAGCAGATACCAGTATTTTGCCATAATTATCTTTGCTTATCCCTGCTTCACCAGTAATATTATCAATAGCATTTTCGACAGCTCTTAAGTTGTCGATCGTTGATTCTATCCTTATTTTTTTTATCATTAATTCTTTAACGGCATTTTATTTATACTCAATCTTGCCCATTTTGTTTCAATATACTCTACATTTTTGCTATCCACTGTTCCGGATCGAGATATTCCTGATCAAATATCATAAACTTCATAGTACAATTCTTGTCTCCTTCATTATTCAAAAATATTTCACCAATTTCTTGTTTTGCCTCTACAATTTCACCTGTTTTTACTTTTACATTTACCAGATTATTGTATACTGTCATATAATTACCATGTTTAATAATAACAGTCATATTTGCTCCTGGTATACTAAATATTGATCTTACTTCTCCTTTATATATACTTCTTACCTTAGTTTTACCTGTACTTGTTATTTCCACGCCGATATTATTCTCAGTTACATATTTTAATACCGGGTGTTTATGTTCACCGAATTTATTTGTTATTATTCCTCTTTCCACAGGCCAGGGCAATCTTCCCCTATTTTCAAAAAAGTTTTCACCAATAAGCTTTTGTTCCGGAGTTAAATCTGCTACTCTCGCTCTCCTGCTCTCTTCAGCAATTATTTTAGCTATTTCACTTTCAAGTTTCTTTGCAATTGCTTTCTTTTCTTCCAATTCTTTTCTCAGCTCTCTCTCCTTTCTGCTCAACGACCTTATAATTCCCTGTTTTCTGTTTCTCTCCTGTTGCAAAAGATTTTTTTGTTTCTCCTCTCTTTTTTTTAATTCTATAATTTTATCAAGATCGCCCTGAAGTCTGTTTTTTGAAATTTCTATCTGCTCTTTAAGTTGCATAATTATTTCAGCCTCATTTCGTCTGTATCTCGAAATTTGTTGTAAGTATTTTAATCGTTTGTAACCTTGATTAAAGTCTTTAGCTGAAAGTATATATACAATTTCAGGATTACTTTTTTTTGATTTATATAAATTTCTTATCGTTTTTGAATACTCTTTCTTAAGCTTAACCAGATCGCTTTCCATCATATTCAGGCCAATTTCATTAATTTCTATTCTTTCCGACAGCAGATCAATCTCTTCTCCCATACCTGTAATAACTGATTCTCTAAGTGTAAGTTTGCTTCCTAGTATTTTTAATGCACTTATTCCTTCACTTTTTTCCCTGGCGGTACTCTTTAACATATTGTCTACATATTCTATATCCTCCAGGGTTTTTGCTCTTCTTCCTTCCAGCTCTTCTCTGGTTTGCCCTGAGGCTCCTTCCGGGTATATTGTTACTATTACAATTAATATTATCAGCTTCTTCATCTTAATAATATTTTCTCGTATTTCTTGCCCGGTATAAATATTATATCATTCTTCAGTCCAATTTCTAGTTTTTCAATATTTATTTCTATTCTTTCGTTCTTATTATCAGCTTTTAATGAAATATTTCTTGCTATAGTATATTCATCTCTTTTATTAAAATTCCTGAAATTAATATTAATATTTGTCTGCGTAATTTCATCATACACAGTAAGATTAATCACTTTCATTTTATTACAATCTACTGTATATTTGATCTCTTTCCCTTTAATCCTATCATCCACATAAGCTTTGTTCTTCTCACATTCATTTATTTCCCCATCTTCTATATTTGTTATAAAATCTCCCAGTATTATCGGTAACATTTCCGTTGTTATTCCATATTTTTTGTTTAAATAATTTGTTGATCCGTAGTATAGTTTCTTATTTATCCTGTCATTTACCATAATTGTATCCGGAGTAATATATATCCTTGCGCCCTCATCCCTGTTTTGTTTCGTATACTTATTAAATATTTTCCCCCGGATTCATATTTTATATTTCCAATTAATTTCTCCTTTTCATCATTGTTAATAATTTTAATTTCAGCTTTTATAACATTAAAGTCGTTATTTGTCAGGTTTAATTCTCTTATTTCTTCATTACTAACTCTATTCTTCTCCTTATCAACTGCTTCTGGTAATTTTCTCTTACTTAATGCAGCACATCCAGCAATGAATGGCACTAATAATATTATCACAACTACCTTCTGCATTTTTCTATATTCTTCAAAAGATGAATTTTACTATTATCGAGCTTTAATGCTTTCTCCCAGAATATAATAGCCTGTTTACATTTCTTTCTTTTCATTAAAACATAACCGTAATGTTCAAAATATTCAGCATCTTCGTCGCCGCTTTCAATAATTATCTTAAATACTTCTTCGGCTTCTTTAATTTTACCTCTTTTATATAATACCCAGCCATATGTGTCGAGAAATGTATTATTATCTCGTTCTTTTTCTATTACTTTTTTTGCCATAGCTTCCGCCTCTTTCAATTTCTTATCCTGTTCTGCCAGATAATAAGCATAATTATTCAGTGTCATAAGGTCCTCCTTTCTTTTTGCCAGTGCTTCTTCAAATGTTTCAAATGCTTTATCATAATCTTTCATCCTGTAATAGAGGTCTCCTTTCATTGAGAGCACCTGCATAATCATTTCATCATTGTTACCTGCAAGTATTGTAGCTTTACGCAATTCTTCCTCAGCTGTTTTGTAGTTTTCATTCTCCATTGCACCAGTTGCATATAATACTTTTGCCAGATATGATCTGTTAAACTTTGTGGCACATTCTTTTCCCCTTTCCTCCAGCTTGCGGAAGTTGCCTATATCCAGATAAAACAGCAGCAGTTTTTCAAAGGTAAAATAGTTATCCGGCTGTTTATTAATAATTTCTTCCATTAACTTTTCGGCCTCATCATACTTCATTTCCTGTATCAACACTTCTGGTCTTAATATTGGTACAACATGATCATCTCTATATTGAGCCTCAAGCACCATCAATGAAATTTTTAATTCATTTCCTTTTTGTTCTATAATCTCAGGTATCTCAATCATTCTCGCGAATAGCGCCAGTTTATCTTCCCTTTTTAACCTTTCATTCAGAATTATTTTATTAATCACAAAAAATAGTCTATCATACTCTTTCTCATTTATCAGGAAATCGCATAAAGATAGCTGCGTTTGTGGATCATCAGGATTATTCTCTATCATTCTGTTATATACATCCAATGCCTTTTCATTCTCTCCAAGTCCCCTGTATATTTCAGCCAGAAGCCCATTGTATAAAATCTCATCCGGATATATTTCTATTATTGTATGTATCTTTTCAAGTGCCTCTTCATATCTTGATGCCCACATAAGATTCTGTACTGATGCCACAGTTGATGATCTGTTTATACCATATTCCTCATCAATACTTTCAAATATTTTTATTGCCTTTTCAAATTTTTTGTCTTCAGAATAGAGATTCCCTAGTGTAATCTTCATTCCTGTCCTTTCAGGGTAGTAACTAACCGCCTTTTCATAATAATATATTGCACTGTCAATCTTTTTTCCCTGGTAATATGTGTTTGCAATCATCATAAGGTACCAAAGGTTTTCCCTATCTATTTCAAGAGCCTTTTTTATATATTTTTTTCCTGATTTTATATTCCCATTTGCTATAAATATCTGCGCCATCTGGTAATATGTTGCATCACTCTCAGGTTTCAATTTTGCGCATTGCTCTAAAAATTTTAAAGCATTTCCGTTATTACCTGTCAATTTTAGTTTAATTGCCTCTACGTACAGTTGATCAAATGCCAACGAATCATATTCACGTAGTCTTCTGTCTGTTAACGAAGGGCTAACCTGTCTTGAACATGAACTTATCATTACGATCACCCATATGATCGCAAAAAAAATATACTGACTTTTCTTCATAATTATTCCTTACCCGTGTGTCCGAATCCTCCTGAACCTCTTTTAGTATCTTTTAACTCGTTTGATTCAATCCATACTACTTTTTCGTGTTTCGATATTATCATTTGACCTATTCTCTCACCATCTTTTACAATGAATTCTTCGTCCGACAGGTTTATCAATATTACACATACTTCTCCCCTGTAATCTGAATCAATTGTGCCTGGCGAATTTAATATAGTTATTCCTTTATTTATAGCCAAACCGCTTCTTGGACGTATCTGAGCTTCATAACCAACTGGTATTTCAACAAATAAGCCTGTTGGTATTAACACTCTTTTTAATGGTTTCAATATAACTTCTTCATCAATATTTGCCCTAATATCCATCCCGGCAGATGATTCTGTTGAGTATGACGGAGTAGAATGTCTTGATCTGTTAACTATTCTTATTTTCATTATTAACTCTTCTTGAAGAAAATTTGTATTGTCTTATCCTTATACTGTGCATATATTATAAACAATAAAATGAAAATTGTATTAATAACAAGCTCCCATACCAGGTTTTTATATATAATTATTCTACTAATCAGAACCATTCCAATAGCCATTGCAAAATAAGGAATTAGTTCTTTCATATTATATTTAATCTTAAAGTGCTTTTCTGCAAAAATAAAAGACATTATTATCATTACAGCATAGGCTGCAACATGTGCCCACGCAGATGCCATATAACCGTATAATGGAATTAAGGTAACATTTATAATAATCGTTATTATACTTCCTATCAATGTTATATATATTCCATATTTTGTAAGGTCATTCAGTTTATACCATATACTGTGATTTATATAGATACCATATAACAGGTAACCCATGCTTACTATTGGTACAATAATAATAGCGTCTCTGAAAGATTCACCTATTATGAACTTTGTTCCGGAAATATAAAGATTAATCAGCAAGTATATCAGCAACATAGCTATTACAAAATACTTCATTATATATGCATAACTCTCTTTTGCATTGTCTTTTTTTGCCCGTTCAAAAAAGAATGGTTCGGCTGCAAAACGGAACATTTGTATAAACAGTGCCATTAAAACTGCTATTTTATATCCGGCACCATATTCACCAACGATTGCCAGACCGTTTTCTTCACCTGTCATCCTTCTTAATATTACTTTATCGAGAGTATCATTTATTGATCCGCTCAATCCTGCAATAAGAAGTGGCATTGAATAAGTAATCATTCTTATCCATATATTCCTGTCAAATACAGGTTTTATATTTATCATGAAAGGCAGCAGCATTAAAAATGTTGCTATACTCCCAACAAGATTGGCCACAAATACATAGCCCACTCTATAATCTGGATCGTAAACTGACCTGAACCATCCATCACTTTTTTCATATATCCCCGGTGCTATCAGCAATAAAAAAAGTACTGTTGTTATAATTATAATAACGTTTGTTATTTTAATTATGCTGAATACTACTGCTTTCTTTTCTTTCCTCAGCCAGGCAAAAGGAATTGCTGTAAAAGCATCTATTGCAATAATAGCTGCAAACATTCTTATATAATCATGATTATCCCTGTAATTGAGTACAGTTGAAACCGGCTCTATAAATATATTTACCAGAATAATGAATAGTGCTGATGTTACAAAAAGGCTTAAGAGTGTAGTGCTATATACCTTATCGGCATCTTCTCTTTTCTGGGCGAATCTGAAGAAGCCTGTTTCCATACCATAGGTCAGTATTATCAAAAGAAACACCATCCATGCATATAATTCCGTTACAACACCATATTCAGCTTTTTCAAAAAACCGTGTGTAGAAAAAGGTCATTATTCCATAATTCAGAAACCTGGGAACTATTGTTCCAAATCCATATACAGCTGTTTGTTTTGCTAATGACCTGACTTCGTTCACTTTATATTATGTTCTTTTTCTTAATGCCCCGGTTGATTTTGCTGTTAAAGATCGTAAAACATGAAAAATGTCATATTTTAAAATTCATTTCTTTCGGTATCGTCCAAAGTTAAATATCTTTGCTGTCAGAATTACAGAACGTTATTAACCAAATTTCAATATTCATGAACAAAATCTTTTCAAGGATATTTTCCCTTACTTTCTTTATTCTGTTTATTTCCTGCAGCACTCCCGATGGTAACGAAAATACTCTGGTTCTTATGAAAACCACTCTTGGTGATATTAAATTAAAACTTTATGACGATACTCCTCTTCACCGTGATAATTTTATTAAACTGGTTAATTCAGATTTTTATGAAGGCATCTCCTTTCACAGGGTTATTGAGGGTTTCATGATCCAGGCCGGAGATCCTTTAACACGTTCTGTACAAATTGATAAATCTGCAGATTCACTTAACACTTATACTATCCCTTCTGAATTTCAAAAGCATCATTTTCATAAAAAAGGTGCGCTGGCTGCAGCCCGCGAAGGTAATGATATAAATCCTGATATGAGATCTTCCGGGACTCATTTTTACATAGTACAGGGTAAGAAATTCACCGATGATGAACTTTATCAGGCCGAGCAATTGATAAATAGTAATATCAGGCAGGCATTGTTCAACAAATATATCAGGCATTTTTCTGACAGTGCACTTTTGTCAGGTGCTCAGCTTTCCGATAGTAAGATCCAGGAAAAAGCATCAGAAAAAATGTTTGATTATCTTACTACAGAGGGTTTTTATAGAATTTCCGATGAGCAACGAGAAGTCTATAAAACAGCAGGAGGTGTTCCTCGTCTTGACGGTACATATACTGTTTTTGGTGAAGTAATATCGGGATTGGATGTTTTAGATAAAATAGCATCAGTAGAAACTGATAATGCAGACAAACCTCTTAATGATATTAAGATCCTCAAAATTAAAATTGTAAATAAATAATTCTATTCTTTATTATATTATATTTTCATGCTGGAAAAAATTAATCATCTTCTTACTGAAATCTCCTCATTGTCTGTCAAAACAAATGAAGAGCTCGAATCATTCCGTATTGAATATCTAAGTAAAAAGGGTGTCATTTCAGAACTTTTCGAGGAATTCAGGAATGTTCCTGCAACAAGCAAAAAGGAGATAGGACAGAAGCTTAATGAATTGAAACAGAAAGCGCATGATAAGCTTAACATACTTCAGCACGAACTACAAACATCTGATATTCTATCTGTTACAGAAGATCTTACCCGTCCTTCCCATCCATGGCCAAAAGGAACACGTCACCCCATATCGATAATAAGGAATGAGATAATAAATATCTTCGAATGTATTGGTTTTACCGTATCCGAAGGACCCGAGATAGAGGATGATGATCATGTTTTCACCAGGCTTAATTTCGCACCGGAGCATCCGGCAAGAGATATGCAGGATACTTTC
Source organism: uncultured Rikenellaceae bacterium (assembly GCA_964617415.1). Lineage (GTDB taxonomy): Bacteria > Bacteroidota > Bacteroidia > Bacteroidales > VadinHA17 > LD21. The sequence goes on from CAZTXH010000001.1 coordinate 35,870, forward strand.
TATATTTCAAGATTATCAATTGATGATTCTGATCCGCGTGATATTGTCTTACGCACACATACATCTTCCGTACAGGTACGTGTAATGGAGAACCAAAAGCCACCTCTCAGGACAATATCTCCCGGCCGTGTTTTTCGCAATGAAGCCATTTCTGCAAGAGCCCACTGTATTTTTCACCAGGTGGAGGGTCTGTATATTGATGAAAACGTATCTTTTGCCGATCTGAAACAGACTCTTCTTTTTTTCGCACGTGAGATGTTCGGCAAAGAGACTGAAATACGTCTGAGACCTTCATATTTCCCATTCACAGAACCATCGGGAGAGATGGATATCAGCTGTAGTATATGTGGTGGTAGTGGCTGTAATGTATGTAAATATACCGGTTGGCTTGAGGTATTGGGTTGCGGGATGGTCCATCCGGCAGTCCTTGAAGCATGTAACATCGACAGCAGAAAATATACCGGGTTTGCTTTTGGAATGGGAATTGAAAGACCCGCCATGTTAAAATACCAGGTAAATGATCTCAGACTATATTTTGAAAATGATATCAGGTTTCTTGAACAATTCAGAACAGCTTTTTAAATATTTGAACATTTATATTCCATTTATTGTTAATCGTTTATAAAAATCATTGAATAAAAATGAAACAAGAGGAGGTTCCGGTTCCGTTTTGTGATAAATGTTCAATTAATACCGGATCATTATTCAGGCATCTTACACTAGATGAAGTCAACCTTCTCAATTATGAGAAGGATTTCCGTCAATATAAACGGGGCAAAATACTATATAATGAAGGTAGCAGGATAAGTGGATTTTATTGTATACATAAAGGTATTATCAAGGTTTTTAAAACCGGTTTTGACGGTAAGGAACAAATAATACGTTTCGCAAAACCGGGAGATATAATAGCATACCGTAGTGTATTAAGCAATGAGCCGGCGTGTACCACTGCCAAGGTCATAGAAGATTGCCAGGTATGCTTTATTCCTTCTGATATTCTTATTTCACTTGTAAAGACTAATTCAACTTTTGCTTTTGAGCTTCTTAAACTGGCCTGTGAGGAGCTTGGTGAGGCAAATTCTTTTATTACTGACATAGCTCAAAAAACTGTTCGTGAGAGACTTGCAGAGATACTTCTCCTGCTTGTGGATGATTTTGGCCTTGACGATCAGAATTACCTGAAAATATCACTCACACGTGAAGAACTGGCAAACATTGTTGGTACTGCCACTGAATCCGTGATCAGGCTTCTTTCCGAATTTAAATCTGATAAACTTGTTGAGCTGAATGGTAGAAAGATCAGGATACTGGATAAAAAAGGTCTTTTTAAGATCAGTAATGTATTCAATTAGCACTTTAGAGGATTAATTCAAAAAAGAGATCCTGTCTTGTTATCAGGTATCTTTCCGAGATGCCGGTATGCATGTTCTGTGGCTTCTCTTCCACGTGGTGTTCTTTTCAGGAACCCCTCTTTAATAAGATACGGCTCATAAACCTCTTCTATCGTTCCGCTTTCTTCACCTACAGCAGTGGCTATAGTATTCATTCCCACCGGTCCTCCATTGAATTTATCAATAACAACTGAAAGTATCCTGTTATCCATTTCATCAAGTCCGTATCTATCTATCTTCAGTGCATCAAGACCAAATTTTGTTATCTCAAGATCAATAGAACCAGATCCTTTGACCTGTGCAAAATCCCTTATTCTTCTCAGAAGTGCATTTGCTATTCTGGGTGTTCCCCTGCTTCTCTTTGCTACTTCAACAGCTGCAGCATCTTCTATTTTGATATCAAGAATACCTGCTGATCTTTTTACTATACCTGTAAGAACATTATGATCATAGTATTCGAGGTGAAATTTTATACCAAATCTTGCTCTAAGCGGACTGGTTAATAGTCCCGATCTGGTTGTTGCACCAACAAGTGTAAATTTATTAAGGTTTAATTGTACAGATCTTGCACTGGGACCTTTATCAATCATTATATCTATCCGGAAATCTTCCATTGCTGAGTATAGATATTCCTCGACGACAGGACTCAGTCGATGTATTTCATCAATAAACAATACATCTCGCTCTTCAAGATTTGTCAGCAATCCTGCCAGGTCGCCGGGTTTATCAAGAACAGGACCTGATGTAATGCGTAGATTTACTTTCAATTCATTGGAAATAATATTGGCCAGGGTTGTTTTTCCAAGACCCGGCGGGCTATGCAGTAAAACATGATCCAGTGATTCTCCTCTCTGTATTGCTGCCGTTACAAATACAACAAGATTGTCAACTATCTGTTTCTGTCCTTTAAAGTCATTGAAATATAATGGTCTGAGCTTACTCTCAAATTCTTTGTCTGTGGCTGTTATATTTTCTTTCCGGATATTAAAATTCTCATCCATATAATAAATCGTCTATTTTATCAGTTTAACATCTCTTTCGGGAAGATCGATTTTAACACCATTAATACTGACTTCAACATCATCTCTGTATGTAATTGTCAAAACTGTATTTCCTTCCTCATTATATTTTTTCCATGTCCTCTGACGTATACCCATCTGGTAATATTGTTCTTCTTTTATTTTTCCTGATTCATAATAGTAAAGGTGTTTTCTGTGTGGGTTCCCTTGTACATAATTACCCCTGTATTTAATGGTTCCGTCTGGATAATATGATTTCCATTGTCCGTCTTTCAGACCAATAATATATTTCCCTTCCTCAGTATAATCGCCTGATGTATATTTCCATTGTCCGTTTTTCTCCCCGTCAGTGTATTGTCCCGAAACAATTATGCTTCCATCTCTTGCATATTCAGTATAGTAACCATCCCGAAAACCCCGGAAATACTCTTCCTCCCGTAGTATGGATCCGTCATTGTAATACCATTGCCACAATCCGTCGGGCCGACCGTTATTATATGATCCTGTTTGTTCTACTCTTGATGAATTATTATAGAATTTCCATAAACCGGTACGCCTGTTATTATTATAATTCCCTTCTGCTTTGATCTTACCATCCGGATAATAATCTTTACACCTACCATTCCGATTTCCCGATTCATCTACAATCCCTTCAGTTAATAATAATCCATTGTCATTATATATAAAAGCATTGCTTACTCTTCCGTTTTCTCCGTATTCCCTGTGTACTCCAACAGGAACATTATTCCTATAGGGTCCGCTATATATAAGTATTCCACTGCTATCATATCTGTTTATAATCTCTATATCCGGTTCATCTTCAACTTCCGACTTAACAATAGCGCCGTTATCATAAAGCATAGTAAGAACAAGCCGTCCTTTCGTGTCATATTCTTTATAATATCCATGAAGCTGATCGTCCCTGTATGTCATTTCCCTTTTTATTGTTCCTCCCGGATAGAATTCTTTCCACTCTCCCTGTTTTAATCCCTTATTATCTTTCCTGTTAATTCTCTCCCTGCTTATAAGAAAATCATTATTATATTCATAAAGAGTTATTAAGTTGCCGTCTTTATCATATTCCTTTGACAGTCCCTCTTTTTTACCTGTGTTATATTTATATGTTTGTTTTATTTGACCGTCAGGAAAATATATATATGCTGTTCCCTCTTTCTTGTCTCCGGCATATAGTTCTCTAGACCATATATAAAGACCTCTCGATGGGTCTTTTTTATATGTATAATAATAACCGTTTTTCTTACCAAACAGATAATTTATTTTATCAGTAGTATCACCAACCTGATCATAAAACAACCAAATGCTGTCGAGCATAAAGCTTGTATATCTGCCCTCCGATCTTTTTACTCCTGTTATATAATAGTTTTTCCAGAATCCGTCAGGTTTTCCATTTTTCATAAATCCTTCACTTGATACACTTCCGTTTGGATACTTGAATACTTTGTAACCATCTTCAACTTCATCGTTTATCTGTCCGATTACATTTATACCAACAGCAATAATGATGATTATAATAATTATTCTTTTTACCATTTACAGACCGAGTTTATTCGATATTTCTATCATTTGTTTAATCGTTTTTTTTGCTGCTTTTATTATATCGTCTTCGATAAAAATTTCAGGTTTCTCATTTTTCAGACAATAATAAATCTTCTCCATTTTCAGGAGCAAGGATTTTGGCTGTTTCAGTCATGAATTTTACACCAGCAAAGAGAATTGTAATAGCTTCTATATAGTCCAAGTAAATCATTTTTAAATGATGTAAAGTTAACATCATAAAACATAATATATTATTTTATTTATATCTATTTATAATGCTTATATTCTGTTAAAAGTGTTTGTAAAAAAATACGATTTTTATTGTAATTTTTATAATTATCATTATACGAACATCATATTAACTGATTAAATAAAATACCTGAATTGTAAATCAGGATGTTATTCATAATATTAACAATTGTTAAGATTGATTTGTTGATACATGAAAAAGAACAAATGTATACCTTTTGCTGTTTATTAGGAGTTCAGATTATGATATTAATTAATGATAAAAATTAATTATTAGAAAGATTTATTGAAATAACGGTAATATTAATTAATTAAGCCGGATTTATTAATTACAATTAACATATTTAATAACATGCTAAACAAAAGAAATTAACAACCAGTAATAAGATATATTAATACTTTGTATATTAACAGGATATTTAATGAAATCTGATGGTAAAAAAAAGAAAAATTGCAATAGTATGTGATCATGCAGGATTCTTTCTGAAGGAAAAACTTTTACTATTTCTTAGGGATAACTATGATGTAAAGGATTTTGGAACATACAGTAGAGAACCTGTTGATTATCCTGATTTTGGACATCCGATGGCAGAAGCTGTTTCGGCAGGTGTATATGAGATTGGAATCACAATATGCGGAACAGGCAACGGAATGAATATGACAGCAAATAAACACCAGGGTATCAGGAGTGCATTATGTTGGAGTGAAGAGATAAGCAGGCTGGCAAGAGAACACAATGATGCAAATGTTTGTGCATTACCGGGAAGATATATTACTGAATCAGAAGCATATCTGATTGTTAAAACTTTTCTGGAATCTTCATTTGAAGGGGGCAGGCATAAGCCGAGAATTACTAAAATACCTTTAAAAAAATATTAAAATGCTTTCGAGTACATCCAGATATGGTATCAGGGCAGTAATTTATATTGCCAGCAGACAAGAAAAAAACTGTAAAACAGGATTAACACAAATTTCGAAGGACCTTAAACTTCCAGCACCATTTCTTGCAAAAATACTTCAACAACTATCAAGACAAAAAATACTTAGTTCATTGAAAGGACCCCATGGTGGGTTTTCGTTACAAAGAAAACCAGAAAAAATATCATTATACGATATTGTTACAACTATTGATGGTGATGGTATCTTTACTGACTGTATAATCCACAATTCAAAATGTGGAGATGTAGATAGTAATCATGGTGAATGTCCTGTACATAATGATTATACGGAGATAAGAAAGAAGCTTATTCAATTCTTTAGAAATACCACAATTGCTGATCTTGTTAAAAAGGCAAGAGACTTGGATAAAATAATTATTTGATTAATTCATTTCGTATAGGTCTTATTATAAAACAAATAATAATAGCAAAAACTATTCCTGCAAAATTAAAGAGCAAATCGAACAAACTTCCTGTCCTGGTTACGGTCAACCATAATTGCAGAAGCTCCATAAATGCCCCGTAAAAAAGAGGAATTAACGATATTAGAAAGAGCCTTCTTATTTTATGTATGTTTTTTCTGTGTTCAAAAAGAATTACACCCATAAAAATGAAATACATAAGAAAATGCACAACATAATCTATACCAGGAAAGCTAAAAATAGAGATTTTGTCATAAGTTTCTGTACTTGAAAGACTTAAGTAAAAGATACCCAAGGCAACGATTATTGAAAAAATATTCCTTTTAATCATTTGTTATGTTTGGAACAAATTTAATTATTGAAATGATAATTTATTTTTAATTTCGGTATTACATTTAAAAAATGGCAGGTATATATGTTCACATACCATTTTGCAGGAAACTTTGCAACTATTGCAATTTTTACCATCTTATTTCTCCCGGCGATAATACTGAATTTATTAAAGCACTGTTACATGAAACAGAAATAAGGCAGGATTATGTAAAAAACGAATCAGTTTCAACGATCTATATAGGAGGTGGTACTCCGTCAGTCTTATCTGTAAAAGAGCTTGAAAGCGTTCTTAATTACCTTAAAACACATTTTTCTGTAGAGCAAGACAGTGAAGTGACAATTGAATTGAATCCGGAGGATGTAAATAGTCGATATCTTGAAGGATTACAAAGACTTGGATTTAACAGGATCAGCCTGGGAATACAATCCTGGCGGGATGGGGATCTTAAAATGTTAAACAGGCGGCATAAATCAGAAAAGGCAGAAAAGAGTCTCAGGGAAGTAATTGATACCGGTTTTGAAAATATATCGGTTGATCTTATATACGGGATACCCGGAATGGGAATCAAAGACTGGGAAAGTAATATTAATAAAACGCTGGATTATAATATTAAACATTTATCAGCTTATCATTTAACCATTGAACACGGGACGGTCTTTGGAAAAATGAAAGAAAAGGGATTAATAAAAGAGGTAGATGAAGAATTGAGTATTGCAGAATTTAATATGCTTATAAAAAAAGCGGAATCGGCTGGTTTTATCCAGTATGAAATATCAAATTTCAGTAAGAAGGGTTATTATTCTGTCCATAATTCGAACTACTGGAAACAGGTACCATATATTGGTCTTGGACCATCAGCACACTCTTTTAACGGATACTCACGCCAATGGAATATCTCTGATGTGGCAAAATATATAAAACAGTTAAAAGAAGGGAAGCAGTTTTATGAAAAAGAAGAATTGGACACCAGAACAAGATTTAATGAATATATTATGACATCCCTCAGAACAATGTGGGGCATAGATCTGAATTATGTTGAAAAGAGATTTGAAAAGGAGGGATATGACTATATAGTAAATATGTCTGATAAGTTTATTGACTATGGAATGATAAAGCGGGAAAAAACAAACCTGGTACTTACGAACCAGGGTAAAATGATATCTGACAATATAATCTCTGAACTTATGATGCCTGTAAAAAGGTAACTATTTTGGCAGCATAAAATTGGTCTTACCTATAATATTGTCTTCCAGATATAATTCAACGGTATAATTACCGATAATAAAGTCCCCTGTATTATCCAGGTAAATACACATCTCAATATCCTGATTCATATAATCAGCGGTACGGTTAGCCGAGAAGATCAACAGACGTTCTTTGAAGCTGAAGACATTATCAGGACTATTTGTTATTACAAGTGAATCAGGGCGGATTACTCTCATGTAAACCCTTTTTGGTCCTGCTTCTACTATGGGATTTTCGCGAAGAGTGAAGCACACCCTTAATTTATCAAGCAGCCTGATCCTTCTGGTTTCTTTTCGTTTTCTATTGAGTGGAGATACAATTATATTTTTAGCCTGTATTACTGATGCCTTTTCAACTTTAGTACTTAGTTCATCTTTTACTTTGGAAAGCTCTACATTTGAATCCTGCACCTTCTTTATTTCTTCTTTGACCTGTACATTTTCAGCTACAAGCATTTTATTCCTTGTGTTAAGAGAATCTATTTGAACAATATAACTTTTCATTATCTCTCTCATGGTAGAGATTTCCTTCCGGTATTTCTTTATCAACTGAACATTCGAGGCATTTATTGATAACAATTGTATTATTCTCTGTTTTTCATTTTCAAGTTTTGCATTCAGTGTATCATTATTGGTTTTGAGTGTATCAAAGCTATATGCCAGTATCCTTAACTCATTTGCAAGAGAATCCTTTTCGTGAGTAAGCACAGTTTCAATCTCGACCATTTTATTCTTCTGATCGAAATACATAATTACAAGGAAAATCAGGATTCCCGAAAGAATAATAGTAACAGCCATAAGACTGACAGGAACACTTTTTTTATTCTCCTTTAAATTTTGTACCTCATTGTTTGTATCTGTCATTCAGTTGGTGTAATAAAATCTTGGTGTGCAAAAGTAATAATATCTGATATAATAATAAAATATCCAATTCAATGGTTAAATTTACAAAGGGGTAATTTCCAGTTTCTCCGAAAATACCTTCTGTACTTCAGGTTCTTTCAGTTTTTCACGGGTTCTCTTATAACCTATATCAAAAAGTGCATCTGCTTTTTGTACTTCGAGGATTCCGAATTTTGTAATTTCCGAAGGAGCAATAAGCAGATCGAAACTCTTTTTCTTTTCCTTGGCTTCTTTAGCCTGGTTTAGCATGAATGTCCTGACAGCAATGCTTATAAGTCCTGAAATTGTTTCTTCATAACCTACAGGATTAACGAAAGATCCAATTAGAAAGCTACACTTGTTTTCTAAAGGTTTAACAGGAAGGTTATCAATTACTCCGCCATCAACATAATTTATTTTATTGATTACTACAGGTTTAAACATTACCGGAATACTTGCGGATGCTATTACGGAGGTAATCAGATCGCCTTTTGAGAAATAGACGGATTTGCCATTATTAAGATCTGTAGCACAAACAATCAATGGTAATTTCAATTCTTCGAATTTCTTTGACCTAAGATTTGCCTCGAGTATTTTATTGATACCAGAAATCTCAAGTATGCCATCACGGGGAAGTGTGGGACGCATATAGTCAAGTCGGCTGTTTCTGGTCATTATTTTAAGGATCTCTTTCGGAGAATGGCCATCACAGTACATGACTCCCGCCAGGGCTCCGGCACTGGTTCCGGATATTATATCAGGATAAATACCAGCCTCATTCAATGCCTGAAGTACTCCCAGGTGGGCAAAACCCCTGGCTCCCCCGCCACTAAGCACAAGACCTGTTTTGTATTTTTTATCATTCATTTTAAAGCCGCTATTTATGGTGCAACAAATTTAAAAAATGCCATGAAATTTTCATTATACAATTGTTTAAAGGTATTCCTTGATTAAATTTGTATGGATAAAATGAATAAAAAAGAATAAAACAATGCAATTTATTTTAATAGCATATGATGGAACTGATGCCGGGGCTCTTGAGCGCAGAATGAAAAGCCGGCAGGAACACCTTGAAAAGATCGCTGTGGTGAAAAAAGCGGGAGAATTCATCTGCGGGGGAGCTATTCTTGATGATTCCGGAAAGATGATCGGATCAATGATCATTTACGAGGTACCAGACAGGGAGATATTGGACGAACGGCTGAGAAATGAACCCTATATTTATAACAAGGTTTGGGAAAAAATAGAGATCAGACCATTTCGTATGGCAAAGATCGAATAACCTCAGTTACTCCCATCCGTTTTTTATACCATGGGATGCTATATATCCAATAGCCTCTATTTCATATATTTTGCCATTCCTGATCTTAAAGACATGGGCTGCAGGCAGTTCAAAAGGACCCCATGGGTTGATCTCCTGAATGAACAACAAGATGATCGATCTCGGTTATCTTTCCATTGACAACTTTCAGTCGGGCTCCCAGGATAGTGGGTCTATTGTTTTCTTCGATAACACCCATAAAGCCAACTTGTCCAGCAACAGAATCGGCGACGAAGATCTTAAAAGGATCGTGTTTTGCCAAAGCTTCAAGATATTGTTCCATCAGGGAAACAAGAGCTGACCTGTCTAATTGATTATCACCGGAACATGATGTGAAAAGAGCTAATGAAAGAAAAAATACGATAAATAAAATGATCTTGTTCATATCAGATTATTATATATTTGTGATTTACTGTTTAATCAAAATTAAGATTTTCAGGAACAAATCTTTATAATAAGAGATTCATCATTCCAGATAATCAATTTCAACTAATATAAAATAAATACAATGGCATTTACATTACAACCCGGACAGAAGGCGATAGATTTTAAACTTCCCTCAACGGAGGGAAAAGAATACAGACTATCAGACTTTGATGAATTCAAATACCTGGTGATATTTTTTACCTGCAACCACTGCCCGTATGTTATTGGATCAGACGAAGTTACCAGGGCAACAGCTGAGAAATACAGGGATAAGGG
>CAZTXH010000002.1:0-15982 GCA_964617415.1 uncultured Rikenellaceae bacterium
ATGTTTTATTACGCAGAAAAATGCAGGCTACTGATTATCAGTATTACACAAGCTTCGGATTTACCTACACTTTCGGATCTATATATAATAATGCTGTAAATCCCCGTTTCGACTTCTGATAAAAAGCATGTCCGGTTTCAATCAATTTGAAAAAATGTATTTTGCAGTAAATACAGGAAATCAATATTGTCAAACACAAAAAAATAAGTATGTTGAAATCAGTAAAAGGGACACAGACAGAGCAGAACCTGCTTAAATCATTTGCCGGAGAATCACAGGCTCGTATGCGTTATGACTTTTTTGCCAGCGTGGCTAGGAAAGAAGGCTTTGAACAGATTGCAAACATTTTCCAAGAGACAGCCCTCCAGGAAAAAGAACACGCCGAAAGGTTCTTTAAATTCCTTGAAGGTGGTATGACAGAGATAACAGCCAGTTATCCTGCTGGCCGGATAGGGACAACAAAGGAGAACCTTAAAGCTGCCGCTGAAGGTGAACATGAAGAGTGGAGCGATCTCTACCCCCATTTTGCCGAAGTGGCCAAAAAAGAAGGATTCACTGATATTGCCACCACCTATAAGATGATAGCAAAGGTTGAAATTGAACACGAAAAAAGATACCTGAAACTCCTGCAAAATGTTTCGGAAGATCTTGTCTTCATGAAAAAAGGTAAGGTATGGTGGAAATGTATCAATTGCGGATATGTCTACGAGTCAGCAAAAGCATATGAAACATGTCCTGTATGCCTGTATCCTAAAGCATTCATGCAGCTTAAGGAAGAGAATTATTGAATAATTATCGTTCCCCTATCGGTATATAAACTTTACGGTCACATACATTCTTGAATGCCGGCTTTATAATTCTTTTTGCTGAAAAGGTTAGCTTTTCTATCCTATAGGCACACCAATCTGCTATCCTGGCCATGGTAAAAAGCGGAGTAAAGAATTCTTCATTATCTATTGTGATGATATTTGATAATTGGATTACATATTCTTAATTATCTCATCTGCAAATTCAGATGTCTTTAATAGTACAGCTCTGTCCATCAGGCGATGAAAATCGTATGTTACTCTTTTGGTCATAATGCTCTTCTCCAGGCCATTATATATACATTCTGCTGTTTTCCACCAGCCCAGGTATTCAAACATTAATGCACCGGAAAGAATGATTGATCCGGGATTTACTTTATCCTGTCCCGCATACTTTGGAGCAGTTCCATGTGTGGCTTCAAATATTGCATGACCTGTATCGAAATTAATATTTGCTCCTGGAGCAATCCCGATACCACCCACTATTGCAGCCAGGGCATCAGAGATATAATCACCGTTCAGGTTCAGGGTGGCAATAACCGAATATTCTGCAGGTCTTGTTAAGATCTGTTGAAGAAAGGCATCGGCAATAACATCCTTAATTATCACTTTCCTGTTCTCTTTTGCTTCTGCCAGTCTCTTATCAGCATCTGATTCTCCTTTTGTTTCAGCAATCTTTTTGTACTGCTGCCAGGTAAAAACTTTGTCACCGAATTCTCTCTCTGCCAGGGAATAACCCCATTTCATAAAGGCCCCTTCCGTATATTTCATGATATTTCCCTTATGTACAAGAGTAACAGAAGGAAGTCTTTTCTCAACAGCAAATCTTATTGCTTGCCTTACAAGTCTTTCAGTACCTTCCAGGGAGACCGGTTTGATCCCCAGGGATGATGTTTCCGGAAATCTTATTTTTTTTACCCCCATTTCCTCAACCAGGAATTTTTTAAGTTTTTCAACCTCCGGAGTACTGTGCATATACTCAATACCTGCATAGATATCTTCAGTATTCTCCCTGAAAATGTGCATATTAACAAGCTCCGGTTTCAACACCGGGCTTGGTACACCTTTAAAATACCTCACCGGCCGGTAACATGTATAGAGGTCCAGTTCCTGTCTCAATGTAACATTAAGCGAACGCATACCTTCTCCCACCGGGGTTGTCAGAGGACCTTTTATCCCGACAAGATAATCTCTGAATACTGAAAGTGTTTCTTCAGGCATCCAGCTGCCGGTAAGGTTAAATGCCTTTGCTCCTGCCAGAAGTTCTTTCCAGACAATTTTTTTCCCCCCGTTAAAACTTCTTTCAACAGCTTCATCAAAGACCCTTACAGCAGCTTTCCAGATATCAGGTCCTGTGCCATCGCCTTCAATAAATGGAATAACCGGATGATCAGGTACAACCAGTTTGCTATTTTTAAATTCTATTTTTCGTGGTTCCATAATAAAAGTTGTTTTTTGATAAGATTAAGAGCACTACCTGCCCGGAACCACTCTATCTGCATATTGTTATATGTGTGATTTACCGGGAAGCTTTCATGCGTACCATCAGCATGTCTGAGAGTTACGGTAAGTTGTTTTCCGGGATAAAATTCTATCAGCCCTGTAATATCTATTTTGTCATCCTCTCTGATCTTTTCATAATCATCTTTATTATCAAATGTTAATGCAAGGATTCCCTGTCTCTTCAGATTTGTCTCATGGATCCTGGCAAATGATTTCACTATAACAGCTTTTACATCAAGATAACGTGGTTCCATGGCAGCATGTTCACGTGAAGAACCTTCTCCGAAATTTTCTTCTCCAACCACAACTGACCCCTTCCCTCTTTTTTTATAAGCCTTAGCTACTGAGGGTACTGTATCATACTTCTTAGTATCCTGATTTAAGACAACACCTGCTTTATTATTAAAGAAATTGATTGCTCCAATCATGTAATTCTGTGATATGTTTTCCAGGTGTCCTCTGTATTTCAACCATTTACCAGCCATTGAAATATGGTCTGTGGTACATTTCCCCTTTACTTTCATCAGCAAATGTAAGCCAGTTATCTCTTTACCTTCCCACTCTTTAAAAGGTGGCAGTATCTGCAATCTATCCGATTTAGGATCGATTGAAATATCAATATTTTTATTCTTCACAGCTTTTTCAGACACTCCTGTCATTTTGCCAAATCCTGATGGGGGAAGATCCGTGCCTCTTGGTTCTGCAAGATTTATTTTTGTACCATCAGTATTTGTTAATGAATCAGTCATAGGATTGAATGTGAGCTTACCGGCTAGAGTAATGGCAGCCACAATTGCCGGTGAGGCAACAAAGGCATGAGTGTTGGGATTACCATCGTTTCTTTTTGAAAAATTGCGGTTGAAGGAATGAATTACTGAATTCACGGGTTGGTTTTCAGCTTCTTTACGATTCCATTGTCCGATACAGGGTCCACAAGCATTAGCAAATATCTCACCTCCTACTTGCCTGAAAATATCAAGCAATCCATCCTTTTCGGCAATCATCCTTATTTGTTCAGACCCGGGTGTAATTTTAAGTTCAGCATTGGCTTTGATCTTGTTTTCAAGAGCATTTTTTAAAATAAAGGCAGCACGTGAAAGATCTTCATATGATGAATTGGTACATGAACCTATAAGTCCAGCAGAAATTTCCTCCGGCCAGTTGTTCGCAGCTAGTACATTTTTCATTTCTGATATAGGTGTTGCACGATCCGGTGTAAAGGGTCCGTTAATATATGGTTCCAGTTCAGACAGGTTTATTTCGAGATAATTATCAAAATATTCTGTAGGATTATCAATTACTTCCGGATCTGCCTTCAGGTGTTTCTCCACATCAGCTGCATATTCTGCAATTATTTGCCTGCCTGTTGCTTTAAGATAGTCGCTCATTGACTTATCAAAGCTGAACAGCGAACAGGTAGCTCCGGTTTCGGCTCCCATATTACAGATAGTAGCTTTCCCGGTTGAGGATATCGATTCTGCTCCTTCCCCGAAATATTCAAGTATATGACCTGTTCCTCCCTTCACCGATAGCATCCCGGTTATTTTCAGGATTATATCTTTCGCTGATACCCATCCACTAAGTTTTCCCGTTAGTTTTATTCCGAAGATCTTTGGGAACTTCAACTCCCACCCCATGCCTGCCATCACATCGACAGCATCTGAACCACCCACACCTATGGCGACCATTCCCAGTCCTCCGGCTGTCGGTGTATGAGAATCTGTACCTATCATCATTCCTCCGGGCCAGGCGTAATTCTCAAGTACAATCTGGTGAATGATACCTGATCCGGGTAACCAGAAATCAAAATCATATTTCATTGAAACTGTCCGTAGGAAATCATAAACCTCATTGTTTGCTGCCAGTGCATTGTTAAGATCTTTCTTTGCTCCTTCTTTTGCAGTTATCAGGTGATCGCAATGTATTGATACAGGGACTGATGATGATTCTCTGCCTGTAACCATGAATTGCAGTAATGCCATCTGTGCAGTAGCATCCTGCATGGCAATTCTTGCCGGTGAAAATTCCGCATAATCTATACCTCTCAGGTAATCCTTCCCTTCCTGTAGTTTATAAAGATGACAATAAAGTATCTTCTCACTTAATGTAAGAGGGTGGTTAATAACCCGCCTTATCTGTTCTATTCTCTCAGGTAACTCATCATAATATGTTTTTATCCTTTCTGTTTCGGGACTCATCAGCAAACAGTATTAATAATTTGTAATTCAGGGACTTATCTGCCCATTTCCATGTATTATCCATTTATAAGTGGTTAATGCTCCAAGTCCAAATTGGGCTCCATCAGTAAATGCGGTTGAAGTATTTGTATAAACAGCAGCTGCATCTACCATGGTACAAAAAGCATTTTTCCTTTTATTGTCTTCAGTAATAATCGCTTCACTATGTCCGGAGCCAAATTCTTCGATATGAGATAAAGCCTCTTCAAATAATCGGACAGTCTTAACTGCCATTTTATATGAAAGAAATTCAGTTCCGAAAGAACTTATTACAGCTTTCTTCAGAAGGTGTTCCGGGTATTTTTCTTTAAGCGCAATATAAGCTTTTTCATCTGCAAATATTTCCACTTCAGATTCAGCACACTTTTCTGTAAGCGACACAGGATCATCCAGGCGGTTTTCATGGATAATCAGACAGTCGAGTGCATTACATACACTCACCCTCCGGGTTTTGGCATTGGTTATAATATCCATGCCATTGAATTCGTGGATTGCCTTCCTTGCATTTTTAAAGATCCCTCTGTATTCCATAAATATTCCTTGTCTTTCTATTTCTTCTCATTTATAAACAAATAATCATATAGTACCAATGGTTTTGTTCCTTTTTCACCGAGTAATTGTACTGCTTTTTCTGAATCATACTGCGATTTTCCGAGCCCAACCTTAATAGCAATACTTCCAAACTCAGGCTTGATTTTATTCAATTTATTATTATTTAGATCCCTTCTGAAACAAAATCGTAAAAATAACAGTTTTTATGTATATTCTTAATTTATCGCCCACCTTTCCATATTTTTTTAAATCAAAAATCAGGTCTGATTTTTACTAATTTTTTGTATCTGTTCCCACTAACTGTAAATAGTGGAATTCAAAACATGATTGTAATAGAATTTATTATTAACTTGCATGTTTGTTTAAGTTCAAACATTTAAAAGTCAAGCTGTAATAGTGATATAAAAGAATGACACCGGAGATTATACTGACCATATTGATTGTCCTGCTGCTTGGTTACATTATCTACCTGAATATACTGCTTACCAAAAAGAACCTGTTCATTGAATCGACTATAAAAAGACTTTCAGGTATTGAAAAGGGCTGGAGTGCAGAGGAGATGAACAGATTCATGAGGGAAATAAGAAAAGTACAAAATTACGGTTCATTCTTTAACGATAGACTATTTGAGGAAGCACCACTGAAATTCCTGCTTGAAAACAATAAAGACACAAAGATCTATATTCACTACACAAAAGAAAAAGCTGTTGCAAAAAGGATCTTAGATGATGGATTCCTTTTCGCAGATTCATTTTATAAAACCGCTCTTCCTGTCACCAATGACAAACTTGATCTGCTCATAAAACATAATAACCGTAAGTCTTTCGGTAATTATCTGATGATAATATGCCTGTCTGACAAAATTGTTGATCGCTATTCTGCCGAGCTTGACAGATATAGACTAAATGGTGTTGCAGTTGAAAACATCCTTACTGAGAGTGATACTTCAATAAATGAAAATGGTGATATCGTATACCTTCTTCCAAACAGGTTTATTAAAGGATTCATCAATCATCAGACCGGAGAAATAACAGAGAATCCTGCTTTTGATCCAACATACGATTCTCCGGTATTCACCAAAAACATTGAATCTTTAAGGAAACAAAAAAGTACAGGTTAGGAATATTGTTAGTTTTTCCTGTATAATAATTATCTTCATACTATAAATGAGATAATTCAATAAATCAGAAAACAATGGTCTGCAAATATCCTGAAACCTTTGCACGATTTTATGACCTGATCTATAACCAAATGAGAGACAGTGTTGATCATGAGTTTTATCTCAGGGAGATCAGACAGACAAAAGGAAGAGTACTTGAAATCGGTACAGGTACTGGCAGATTCTTTACTGATGCATTAAAAAATGGGGCAGATATTTATGGATTTGACATCAGTCCGTCAATGATTGATATTCTACTTTCCAAGCTGGAAAAGAATCATCAAAAGAGGATCTCTCTTCAGAATATAATCGATTTTAAGTATAACTTTAAATTTGATCTGATAATCGCTCCTTTCCGTGTTTTCATGCACCTGATTGAAAAAGGGGAACAGATCAAAGCCCTTAATAATGTATACAAGCATCTTAAATCAGGCGGAAGGTTTATTTTTGATGTGTTTGTCCCCGATTTAAATCTGCTGTTAAAAGGGATCGATAATATGACAGACTTTGAAGGTGAATATGAACCGGGCAAGCGAATTAGGAGGACCGTGTCGAATAAACCTGACCTGATAAATCAGGTGATCAATATAGATTTTCTTCTGGAGTGGGATGAACATGAGGGGACAAAGCAGGAACACTGGTTTACTCCTCTAAGGTTCTTTTTCAGGTATGAGCTGGAACATCTGCTTGACAGATCAGACTTCGAAAACTATAAGATACTTGGCGACTTCCATGGAAATGAACTGAATGAAAAATCCAGGGAATTTATTTTAATTTGTCAAAAGAGATAGCAGATGAATCCTGTCATCCAGTCGATAAACCTGTCAAAGCACTATGGGAAGCTTTTTGCCGTAGACAAAGTTACCATAAATATAAGGAAAAGTGAAATATATGGTTTCCTGGGACTTAATGGTGCCGGAAAGACAACTACCATCAGGATGCTGCTGGGATTGATCAGCCCTACATCAGGAGAGGCTTTTCTCAATGGAGTTAAAGTTAATCCAGGAAATGCCGGAATGTGGAACGATGTTGGTTATCTTGTTGAAATCCCCTATTCGTACCCCGATCTTACTGTAAGAGAAAACCTTGAAATAATTAGACGGCTCAGGTTAATAAAAGAGAGAAAGTCTGTCGATTCCATTTTGGAAAGATTAAAACTTGATCGTTATAGTGAAGTTCGAGGTAAAAACCTCTCACAGGGCAATGCCCAGCGTTTAGGACTGGCAAAGGCACTTATCCATAATCCTGAAATTCTCCTGTTGGATGAACCTGCAAACGGCCTTGATCCCGAAGGTATCGTTGAAATCAGGGAAATGCTGTCAGACCTTGCTTTGAACGGAGGAACAACAATTTTTATCTCAAGTCATATACTGGGTGAGATTTCAAAACTGGCAACCCGTATCGGAATTATACACGAAGGACAGATTATTCACGAATCATCTGTTAGGGAAATGGAGAAACTCAGAAAACATTGTCTGAAGGTTAAAGTCCGGGATCCTCAGGGAGCTAAAGATATACTTGAAAAGAACAAGTATTCTTTATCCACAACCGATAACGGGATTCTTGAAATCACGGGAATGGAAGCAATTCAAAATCCGGATAAAATAGCTACAATACTTGTGAATGAAGGTTATCCACCGGTTATGTTAAATACTGAAGAAGAGGATCTGGAAACATTTTTTCTCAGAGTAATCCATATGAAAGGAGGTGCAAGATGAAAGGTTTTTTTGCAGCTTTTATAACCGAAACAATGAAAGTACTAAGATCAAAGGTGTTATGGATTACATTTCTCCTTTTCATATTTATAGCTGTAGTAATGGGACTTTTAATGCTGGTGGCAAAACATCCTGAAGTTGCAGAGAATTCGGCTATCATAAGCACCAAAGCTTCTTTCATAAGTAGTGCTGACTGGCCTACTTACCTGAATCTACTAATTCAGATGGCAATTGTACTTGGTACGGTGGGATCAGGTATTGTAACAATATGGTTATTCGGCAGGGAATACTCCGACAGGGTAATAAAAGATATTCTTGCATTACCGGTTTCAAGGTTTAATTTCGTTCTGTCAAAATCAATAATCGTTTTTATCTGGAGTTTCTTGTTGCTTACAGTAATGTATGCTGTGGCTGTTCTTACAGGCAGGCTTGTTAAACTTGACGGCTGGACAGACCAGATTTTCAATCATGGAACAATTGCTTTTATTGAAGCTTCAGTATTAACAGTCGTTATTTTTACCCCTGTAGCCCTGATCACTTGCGCAAGCCGCAATGAACTGCTTCCGGTGGGTATCTTAATAGTAATAATACTTATTACGCAGCTGATATTTGTCGCCATGCCGGGTATAACGCCATATTTCCCCTGGGCAATCCCGGCTCTGATAGCAAAGGTCGCTGGTCCCCTTAGTCCAGAAGCAAATATTTTCAGCTGGTTAATCATAATACTTACCGCTCTAATTGGCTTTGCAGGTACTGCTGCATGGTGGAGATATGCGGATCATCACTAATGAGGGAGTCTCAAAAGTATTAACCCAAATAAATAAATTTGGAAGTAATGTTATTTATTTCTAACTTTGTGTTAGAATTAATTAACTAATTTATATTGACTATGAAAAAAGCAGTTATCGTTTTTATTGTTACAGCACTAGTAATTGCAACTACAGTCGTCTGGATTTTATCATCAAGTGACTTTAAACTGATTGATATTGCAAATTTCGGGGTAATATTCTTCCTGGTGGCCTTAGCTATTTTATTAGGATATAGAAGACTATCAAGTGCCAGACGCGGAGAACCAACAGAAGATGAATTATCAAAGAAAGTGATGAGAAAAGCTTCATCCCTTGCCTATTATATTTCTCTTTATCTATGGCTTTTGATAATGTTCCTCTCCGATAAGCTTAATTATGAAACCCACACAATTATCGGGATGGGTATACTTGGTATGGCTGTTGTTTTTGCAGTTTGCTGGTTAATAGTCAATTTCACAGGTGTTAAAAATGAATAACAGGATAAAGGAATACCGGGCAAGATTCGACTTTACACAGGAGGATCTGGCAAAAAAGGTTAATGTGAGGCGGGAAACAATTGTCTTTCTTGAAAAGAATAAATACAACCCCTCGCTGAAACTAGCTCATGATATAGCAAAGGTGTTTGAAACAAAAATCGAAGAAATCTTTCTTTTTGAATAGATCTTTTAACATGGAATAGTAACTTTATTTCCGCTTATAATTACGTATATTAATTCTTTATTACTATTACCATGAGATCTCTTCACAAACTCTTTTTTACATCTGTTGCTATTTTTCTATGTCTTTCGTATTCATGCACTAATGATAAATCAAAGACAGGGACAGATCTGCCCCGGAGTACACCCGAAGCAGAAGGTGTCAATTCAGAAGGAATAATTGCTTTTCTTCAGGCAGCGGAAAAAAATGACAAGCACGAATTTCACAGTTTCATGTTTCTTCGTCATGGGAAAGTCATTGCCGAAGGATGGTGGACACCTTATGCCTCTGACCTTAAACACACCCTTTATTCAACAAGCAAGAGTTTTACATCTACTGCTGTTGGATTTGCCGTTACTGAGAATCTTATTGATGTTTCTGATAAGGTTATCTCTTTCTTTCCTGAATATCTTCCCGATACGGTAAGCCCGTTTCTTGCCGATATGGAAATCAGGGACTTACTTAGTATGTCTGCCGGACAGGATCCCGATCCGACAAGGCTTATTGTAGCCAATAATGATAATTGGGTAAAGGCATTTCTTGCACTTCCTGTAATCAATGATCCGGGAACTAAATTTCTATATAACTCCATGGCCACATATATGTTATCTGCCATTGTCCAGAAAGTCACGGGTGAACCGATTATTGAATACCTTACCCCTCGACTATTTGAACCCCTGGGTATTGAAGGCATAGACTGGGAGAGATGTCCCATGGGTATCAATACAGGTGGCTGGGGACTGAGATTAAAAACCGAAGATATGGCTAAATTCGGTCAGTTATACCTGCAGAAAGGAAAATGGAATGGTGAACAGATACTCTCCGAGGAATGGATAGATGAGGCAACGACTTTTAAGATTGACCAGGCGCCCGGAGTACCAGAACCGATTAAAGACTCAAGCGACTGGATGCAGGGTTATTGCTATCAGTTCTGGCGCTGCCGTAATAATGCTTTAAGAGCTGACGGAGCATACGGCCAATATATTGTTGTCATGCCTGAAAAGGATGCTGTTGTTGCTATAACATGTGAATCACATGATCTGCAGGATGAACTTAATCTTGTCTGGGAATACCTACTGCCATCAATTGCAGATGAAAAGCTGCCCGGAAACGAGGAATCAAATGAGACACTCAAACTGATGCTTGAATCATTAGCAGTAAAAATTCCTGCTGACGGAATAACTACTCCACTCCAGTCGGAAATATCAGGTAAAAAATATAATCTTGATAATAACGATAGAAGATTGAAGGCAGTCACTTTCAATTTCAACGATGATCAGTGCATTATTACCATGGATTATATTGACAACTCCTGGAATATAGATTTTGGCAGCATAAATTGGGTTATCGGTACCACCACACGACCAGGTCCCAATTTACTGTTATCTGCAAGAAATCATCTGGCCGGTATTCCTCCGGTACAAACAGCCGGTATTTACAGGTGGCGCGACGAAAAGACCTTGGAACTGACCCTTCGGTATATTGAAAGTCCGCATACAGAAACAATAACCTGCCGTTTTGACGAAGATAAAATATCAATCGATATTAATTACAGTAACATACCTGCCGAAGATTTTCCTGATCTGACAGGGCAGGTTGAAGAATGATAGTCTTATTAGGTACTATTCTTGCTTCAGTCAGGCTGGCTCTTATTGTACTGCTCATACCACCAGTATGTTATGCTTTCAGCCTGACTGCCATGGATGGCAAACACCGGATTCTGGTATTTATAATGTCACTTATACCGATACTTGTCGTTGATATATTCAAACTCTTCAGGATTAACACAATCCGAGATGAAAAAGAAAACTGAAGTAAAGGGTTACAGCATTTTCGGATATAAGAAAAATATCCTTTATACAGGTATTACAAGTTTCCTGACAGATACATCTGTAAAGATGATCTATTCTGTAATGCCCCTTTTTTTAATGTCGATAGGAGCTTCAAAAATTAGTCTGGCTTTAATTGAAGGAATTGCTGAAAGTACTGCTTCACTGATAAAAGCCTTCTCAGGTTTCTGGAGTGATAAAATCGGCAAGAATAAACCATTTATGCTTATTGGATATGGGCTGTCAGCACTGGTAATCCCAATATATGTAATCGTCGTTTCTCCTTTTCAGGTATTAATTCTTAGATTTATTGAAAGATTTGGTAAAGGTATCCGGGCAGCACCAAGGGATAGTCTTATCGCCGGATCTGTTCTTAAAAACGATACTGGCAGAAGCTTCGGCTTACAGAAGGCAATGGACAACAGTGGTGCAATAGCAGGCCCACTGATTGCTTTTGGTTTACTATCTGTGTTTACTGAAAATTACAGGTTAATTTTTCTAATAGCAGGGATGCCTGCCATAATTGCTGTTTTCGTAATAATTTTCGGAATAAAGGAGGCAAGAAAAAACAAACATGAGCTTTTTACCAGATTTCATTTTAATGATTTCCCGTCTAAATACTACTTCTTCCTTGGTATCTTATTTATTTTCACACTTGGAAATTCAACTGATGCCCTGCTTCTGGTGAAAGCAAATGAAACAGGCGTTAAAGTTGTATTGATACCATTGGTCTACCTGATAACAAACAGTGTGTCTGTCCTTGCTGCTGTTCCACTCGGAACTCTCTCGGATAAATTAGGTAAAGAGAAACTTCTTATAGCAGGGTTTTTCACATATTCCATAGTCTATTATGGTTTTGGAGCTACATCGGAGACCGGAATTATTTTTGGTTTGTTTGCTCTCTATGGTTTCTATTCAGCTGCGACTGACGGAATTCAGAAAGCCTTTATTTCAGAAATGGTTGATAGCAATAAAAGGGGAACAGGACTTGGTATCTTTAACGCTCTGCTTGGCATTACACTGCTCCCGGCCAGCCTGATAGCCGGATATATGTATGATAAGATCAATTCTTCAATTCCGTTTTATTTTGGTGCTGTAACAGCTGCACTTTCAGCTCTGCTTATGCTTATCTATTACCTGAAATATAAAAATCCCTCCCCTTAAAAAAGAATTATTTTTAAATCCTTCGTGGTAAAAAACATTACCAGGGAAGGACAAACATCAATAGTAAAATGAAAGATCCGTGAAAATCTGTGTTATCCGTGGTGATTTTTTTTTAAATTTATGAACACTTATTAATTGATAATACTATGAAAATAAAAAACCAAAACCAACTGCAAAGAAGGTTTATCATTCATATTATGCTCCTGACTACCCTGATAATTATCATAGCTTTAGCAGCTTGTTCATCAGAAAAGAAAGTTACAAATGCTGAAAAGCTTGGTTACCCTGAAGGCAGTAAGGTCATATTGCTTCATTGTGATGATGCTGGAATGTGTGAGGAGGCAAATATTGCAGTTGCTCATTATTTTGAAACAGGAGATATAAATTCAGCTGCGGTTATGGTACCCTGCCCTTATTCTGAAGAACTTATTGAATGGGCAAAAACGCAGGATTCACCTGATATAGGAATCCATCTCACACTTACCAGTGAATGGAAAGATTACAGGTGGGGTCCCGTATCAGATTCAGCAATGGTGCCCGGATTGATTGATCCTGAAGGAAAATTGTGGCATGATGTACCTGATGTGGTTATTCATGCTACTGCAGAGGAGGTCGAAACAGAAGTACTTGCACAGATCGACAAAGTGCTGGCTATGGGATTTACTCCCACTCATATTGACACTCATATGGGAACGCTATATGCCACAATAGAATATTTGAAGGTCTTCCTGAAAATTGCTAATGAATATAACATCCCGGCAAATGCAATTGATCTTTCTGACCCCAAAATAGCAGAATATTTCAAACAGGCAGGTTATCCGATCGATGAAGAGGTGGTGGGATTATTGGGTGATTACACTTTACCAAAACTTGATTTTTTTTCCAGTGTACCTGAAGGTAAAACCTACGAAGAGAAACGTGAGAATTTTTTCAATCTGTTGAATTCACTTGAGCCCGGACTTACAGAGATAATTTTCCATCCTTCTGTCGAAACAGACAATCTCAAAACCATAATGGATCCATGGCGACAAAGGGTATGGGAGGCTCAGCTTTTTTCAGATCCTGTCGTAAAAGAATTCTTTGAGGAAAATGATATAATAATCACCACCTGGAAAGAGATAATGAAACGGCATGGTGGCTGATATTCACAAGCAGTTACCTATACTCTGAATATTAAATCGAAAAAAATTATTTTTACTGCCTCTAATTAATGGATAATACCATTATTTATTCGTTTTTAAGATATAATTTGATAATTCTGATAAACATAATAAATGGTTGAGAAGAAAAAGGCAGTTATAATAGGTGCCGGTATAGGGGGAATAACAACATCCATTTATCTTGCTCGTGAAGGTTATGAGGTTGATGTATTTGAAAAAAACTCTGTGCCTGGTGGACGCTGCGGACAAATAATACATGATGGCCACCGGTTTGACCTTGGTGCCACGATGCTTATGATGCCCAAAGTATACCATGATATCTTCAGCTCTCTTGGTATTGAACTTGATGAGAATGATGATATTATACCACTTAGAGATCTCTATAAAATATATTTCGACGACGGCAGCAATATTGCCTTTACCTCCGACAGGGAAAAGATGAGGTCACAACTGGAAATAATTGAACGGGGTAGTTTTGAGAAGGCTGAAAAATATGTTTCAAAAGGATATGAGATCTTTAAACTTGGTATGAAAAAGCTTATAGATCGTAATTTCTATCATCTTTTTCAGCTTGTAAATTTTAAAAATATAGGGCTTCTGTTAAAGCTTAAGGTCTTTATATCAAACTGGAATTATGCAAGGAAATTTTTTAATCACAATCATCTGCTGATGGCATATACTTTCCAGAATATATATGTGGGACAGAGTCCTTTCAATTCTCCTGCTCTTTTTTCAATGGTCCCTGCCGCAGAGCTTATTGAAGGATCATATTTCCCAAAAGGCGGGATGTTCGCAATTGTTGAAAAGCTCATGAAGGCTGCCGAATCTTCAGGTGTACATTTTTATTTCAATTCACCGGCAACTCAGATTGATATCAAAAATAAACAGGCTGAAGGGATTTTCCTTGAAGACGGGAAATATCACCCTGCAAACCTCGTCATAGCAAATGCCGATTTACCTTATATTTACCGCTCTCTTCTTCCTGATAAAAGAAAATCCTTACATCTCAACAGGCTTAACTATTCATGCTCCGCAGTATGTCTGCACTGGGGGCTTGATAAAATTTATCCCCAGCTTGATCACCATAATGTTTTTCTTTCAGATAAATTCAGGGAGGGACTTGATATGATCCTTAAGGATAAAACAGTTGGTGAAAGACCAAGTTTTTATGTACATGCACCAGGCCGGACGGATTCTGGTGCAGCACCTTCCGGACATGACACTTTATCACTGGTTGTTGCCGCGGGTCATGTAGATAAAAAGAAAGGACAGGACTGGAATACTATAGTACAGACTGCACGCAACGGAGTGATTGAACGTTTGAAAAAATTCGGACTGGGTGATATCGAAGATCATATCAAATTTGAAATAGTACATACTCCGGAAAGCTGGGAAAATAATTGTAATATCACCAGGGGCTCTGTTTTTGGGAGCCTTGGACATAATATTCTTCAAATGGGGTATTTCCGGCCGCATAACCGCCACGACCGGTATCATAATCTCTACTTTGTGGGGGGAAGTACTCATCCCGGAAACGGAATACCCAATGTACTGATATCTGCTAAACTTGTAGCCGAAAGAATCTTAAAAGAGCAATGAAATTGTATTTAACAAATCTTATTTTAAATGAGTTCTCCGAGAGACAGCTTTCTCAAAATATTTAATTCAATCGAATTCCAAAAGATAAAGGATCATCCCAATATTCTTATTGCTGCCAGATTCTGGGAAAAAGAGAGATATTGTGCTGCGGAGATCTTTTATAAATTCATGCGTATAATTGATGATATGATAGATGATTACAAGGCATCACATAGAGTAATTGAAGAACCGGAAAAGAAGGAATTTGTAGCAAAAGTCAATGATTGGCTGAAAATGATCGTTGAATCGAAAGGCTGCAATCCATTACAGAAGGAACTGATTTATACTTTTAAGAAATTCAGGATTCCATTATGGCCTCTTGAGGCTTTTGCCAGGTCAATGATCTATGATATTAACAACTATGGCTTCCCCACTATTGAATCTTTCCTTGATTACACACAGGGAGCTTCTATAGCACCTGCAGCCATTTTTGTACACCTTAACGGACTTACACTAAAAGATAGGAAGTACATAACACCGACATATGACATTAGAAAAGCGGCAACACCCTGTGCCATATTTAGTTATCTTGTTCATATTATCCGCGACTTCCAGAAGGATCAACTCAACAACCTGAATTATTTTGCTGATGATTTGATAAAGAAACACAGCCTGACCCGACATGACCTTAAGGAGATTGCCCGGGGACATCCGGTAAGTGACAGCTTCCGTAATCTTATAAAAGATTACTATTTACTTGCAAAGAGCTACCTC
>CAZTXH010000002.1:15992-26641 GCA_964617415.1 uncultured Rikenellaceae bacterium
CCCGTGAAATGATAAAAAGAATAAAGCCTTTACATAAACCGAGATACCAGTTGAGTCTCGAGATCATCTTTAACCTTTACCTGATGGTCTTTGAAAGAATTGATATTAAGAACAGCAACTTTACTACCGAAGAACTCAATCCATCACCTGAAGAAATCCGGCAAAGAGTTTATGATACTATAATAACTTATTCAGAATAATATCCACAAAGATTATCTCCTACTTCTATTTTAAAAACAATCCAATCATAAAGGTTATATTATCTTTGACGGATCCTTCAGAATGCAGATACAAACCCTGCACTCACCTTACCATATTTAGTACCGGAAAACTTATAGGTAAATTCACTGACTACCCTGAGATTTCTTCTCAAAAGGTAACCTGCATGGAGTGTTGCGGAGCTGTAATCAAGTTCATCGATCTCTGAATCTATCCAGTTTACAAGTCCGGTAAGATACCATTTGCTCATATCCCCCCTGGGGGATACAATTAATTCAGCCATCCCTCCCTGTGTCATAACATCTGTAAGCTTTGATCCGTCAGATTCCATAAAAACATCGGAATCAGTACGTCTCATATACTGAAGGTTCAGGACAAACTTATCATCGAGGTTCAATATCAAGTCAGGTCCAAACATCTGGATATTACTGGTAAATGTTCCCACAGTATCGGTAAGATCTTCCTTCCCGAAATACCCAAAGAAGCCGACCGAGAATTTTTCCCCTATAGCCTGGTTTATTTTTACAAAAAGGTTTTTATGCTTGTCTTTATCGAATAGGTAACCCTCACCTGCTTCTCCTAATCCGCAACCGTTAACGATCTCAGCTACCAGGGTAGTCCCTGTGGCAGCTATATCTCTTTCAAGAAATATCCCCTTGTCATATTTTAAATTGGCTTTGGAACTTCCGGGGGCAAAAGCATAGATTCTGTAAGGTTCTATAGTATACCGGAGTTCCCCTTTAAAGAGCGGGTCAGAAACGGCAAACTGTCCTATTGAAAAATTTATTCCTGTACCAAAAAGGTCATTTACTACTATGAAAGCATCTTCCACCCCGGCAATAGTCCCCCTCTCGTTCATATAGAAATAAAAATAATATGAAATTTTTTCTGATAATTCTCCTCCGGATAATATTTTCAGAACAAAAGGTGCCCCGAAGTCCGGTACACTCGCATTATTGAAATTATAGGTTGCAAAACCATCCATCCTGATTGCTATGGGCAGCTCTCTGAAAAGAGATAGTATATCATCCCCTGTTTCTACAAAATACCTTGGTGATTCATATTCTGTCATCCTGAAACCATTGCCGGCAAACTCCTCGCCAAAACCCTTAAGCCGGGGTATGGCAGGTGAATGACATACCTGGCAGCTGATACGGTACTTCCTGGCAAAGGCAGGGATAGCCTGAGTTCTTTTTGCAGATAGAATAAGAATAATTATCATTACAAATGTGACTCCCGATTTAAAAATATATCGTTTCATATTTTCAATTTCAAGTTCTTAGTTTCGGATTCCTCTTATTATTTGTTTGTATTATATCAACCAACGACTACAATTTATGGCCAGATCTCAACATGTGTCGAATGTTCATTCACAACCTTTATCTCTGATTCATCTTCCGGTACATTAAGCAGATCGGCTACTGGTTTTACCAGTAACTGATAATTCATCACTGCCTTCACTGTCATCTCGCCTGGTGCAACTTCGTATGGAAGACGGAAAGTGAATTTCTCAACTTTTGTCTCCCGTGGTCCAATCCGGTAATCAACACCCAGTTTTGCAGTGTTCCACTGCATTATTGTCATTCTGCCTTCCGGATCGAAATATGGCATCCTGAATATTCTGTCTCCTTCAGGTATCCCATCCCTCTGGACACCCTCGAAATCTTCAATTCCCAAAGGCACTCCCATATCCTGGTATGCCAGGTAATCTCCGGCAATGGTGTATTCCTCTCCTTCAAAACCTTTTTTGTCAACAGGAAGGTGGTATACATTTCCCTCTGCATCAGTTGCTTCAACATGGAGCCATGCAATACGATCCTCTACTGAACCTGTCGGAAACTTGTGGCCTGTCTTCTGGTTAAAAAGAGCCACATTGAAAACTATCTTTTCTCCTGGTTCTGCTTCACGTATATCAGGTTCAATCCTCAGTTCAATTGTTCCCCTCACCTTTCCGGGATCATGGCCCCCATGGAAAAGATGTAGTCGTGCATCATCATAAGGTTTTGTCATAAGTGCATTAAGGTACGGGCCGCCTTTCGGCATATGGCAATCCTGACACTTCACTCCCTCTTTGGAATAGGGACCTTCTTTCCACTCGAGCTGTGTACTCTTTACCCATACACCGAACGGACTTTTCTCATTATGACAATTGGCACAAAACTCTGTGGTCGTATAAAAATCACTGGTAATTATTTTATGTGCCGGTGAATTGACCGCCGGTTCACGCACAGAATACTTTGTCATCCCCGGTTCAATAAAATAACTGAAATTAAATGGAGGATAAGTCTCTGCAGACTGTATGAGGTGACATACTTCACATGATACTGACTCATTTGCCATACTGTTTCCCGAAGGCCTGGGTGGGGGAAACTCCTTTTCACTCATATATGCCATCGGAGTATGACAACCATTACAACCATCAACAGCCTCCTTCAGGTCAGGCTTTACTTTTGAATGTTCTACTGCAAGATCGAAATACTCTATTTCATCCCAGTGATGTGTATAAGCCTGCGACATCATGGCCTGTGACCATTGCTCATAAGTACCCGGATGACATGATCGGCATTTTTTTGCCGACTCAAAATCTTTATAGGAATATTTGCTCTTCAAATTTTCCCCGGGCGCTTTCCTGGCAATGCTAAATGCAGTAATCAATACCAAAATAAACAGAAGCGGTATAAGTGATCCCGGAAGCAAGTATTGTTTCAGGTTTTTCATAACGACCAGGTTTTAGTTTTATACAAACAGTAAAACCCTAAAGGTATATTAAAATCTTAACTGAAAAATCAGTTTATTTGTTTTTATAACCCGGAGAGATTTTATTGTATCTTTAATTTCAATAGTGAATGATCTTTAGCAAATACTATAGATCCTTTAGGATGAGAAAAAAGGAGTATATAAAGATACTTATTTTCTAATTATGCTTGAACTCTATAACCATATCTCTTTTCATACCAGCAGAATTGTAACTCATTCTTACAGTACATCATTTTCACGCGCTGTCAGTTTTCTGGATAGAGAAACAAGAGATGCCATATACAGCATATATGGATTTGTAAGACTTGCAGATGAGATAGTTGACACATTTCATGATTTTAACAAGAATATTCTGCTTACTGAATTCGAAAGAGATTTCTATGAGGCTCTCAACCAGGGAATAAGTCTTAATCCTGTACTGAATGCCTTTCAGATCACAGTCAGAAAATATAATATCGATGACCACCTTATACAGGCCTTTTTGAAAAGTATGAAACTAGACCTTTACAAGAGTGATCATAAATCAAAAGACGAAACAGATGAATATATCTATGGATCGGCTGAGGTAGTGGGCTTGATGTGCCTTAAGATCTTTGTCCGGGGCGACGAAAAACTATATAAGGAACTGGAGATCCCGGCAAAAAAACTTGGGGCAGCATTTCAAAAAGTGAATTTCCTGCGTGACCTCAAAAATGATCTCGATGATCTTAACCGGAAATATTTTCATAATATGGAAAGAAAAGGATTCGACGAAGCAACCAAAAGAGAGATCATAACTGATATTGAAAATGATTTTGAAGATTCACTGGAAGGAATAAGTATACTTCCTAGGAATTCCAGGCTGGGAGTTATGATTGCTTTTCTGTATTACAGAAGACTATTAAAAATAATCCGGAAAACACCTGCTGAAAAACTTCTTGAGAAACGTGTCAGGGTTCCTGATCTGGTCAAATTTATCTTACTTATAAAAGCTTATGTTTTAAACAGGCTCAACATAGTCTGACCAGTATACCTATGAATCTCATAATTAATAAAATAAGCAGTTTCTTTTTCAACAGGGAAAAGAACGTAAAAGAGTTTATTATCATTCTTTATGTTGTTGGTGTTTTCGGAACGGCAATCCCTTTTACAAGAGAAATCTTTATAATACTTATAACATTTGTCGTGCTGATTAGCCTCTTTATCCTTATCATTTTTCACTCTCCGGTGACCGGGAGTAAAATATGGCTGACCTTTATTGCCATATTCATTGCCAGTTATTTTATTGAAGTGGCAGGAGTAAATACAGGTTCAATTTTCGGAAGTTACTCTTACGGAAAAGGTCTTGGTTTTAAGATCTTTAAAACTCCTTTACTGATAGGACTCAACTGGGTACTACTGATTTATTGTACAGCTGCTGTTTTCGACAGGTTAAGTGTTAACAATATTATTAAGATCTCAGGAGCTTCAATGCTGATGGTTATTTATGACATAATTATGGAACAGGTAGCCCCTCACATGGATATGTGGTCGTTTGAAGGGGGAATTGTTCCGTTGAAAAATTATATCTCCTGGTTTGCTCTGGCAATTCTATTTCATTCCGTGGTTAAATTTGCAGGTATAAGGATAACAAATAAATTTGCACCACTGGTATTTTATTGCCAGGCTGGTTTCTTTCTGGTTCTACTGGTCTTTTTCAAGCTTGCAGGATGATTTACAGGGCAAAACACCATTTTTTTCTGTATCCTTTTTTCCAATACTATACACTTTGGAAAATAAGAAGGAATTTCCATAATGTAGATATTACAGGTAACTTCAATGAAAAAGGATTTCCTGTTCTTCTTATCTCAAATCATTTTAGCTGGTGGGATGGTTTTTGGGCTGATTATCTTAATCAAAAGCTTTTTCACCGCAAGTTTTACTTTATGATGCTTGAGGAACAGTTAAAACAACATATGTTCTTTAATAAAACAGGTGGATATTCCATCAAAAAGCATTCACGCACAGTAATTGAAACACTCGATTATACTGTGGAGCTTCTTATGGATAAAAACAATCTTGTTCTACTTTTCCCCCAGGGTAAAATTCAATCATTATATACTTCCCGGATAAGTTTTGAAAAGGGAATTGATTATATCATAAAAAAAGTACCGGTGAAGGTTCATCTTATATTCCTGGTCAATCTCGTTGATTATTTCTCGAATCCTAAACCCGGTATCTACATGTACCTTAAAGAGTATGATGGCAATATCTATACTACTGAGGAACTGGAAAAAGAATATAATAGTTTTTATTCCGCGTGTATCGCTGAAAACCAGAAAAAAGCTGATGACGAATGATAATTGTTGCATATATAATAATTGCTTTTACCGGTATTCAGTTTCTTGTAGCACTTGTCAATCTTCTCTTCAGGGCAGCTCTACCGAAATCAGGCTCCGGCTGTTCTGATCTGGTCTCTGTTCTTATCCCTGCAAGGAATGAAGAAGAAAATATCGGTAACATACTCAAAGACCTGATAAACCAGGAATACCAGAATATAGAAATAATAGTGTTTGATGACCAATCGGACGACAGAACACGGGAAATTACAGAGGAATATGCTCATCGCGATAATCGTATAAATATAGTTTCTTCTGATGGTCTCCCCGATGGATGGCTGGGTAAAAACCATGCATGTTATTCATTATCAAAGCAATCTAAAGGATTTTATTTATTGTTCCTTGATGCAGACGTTCATATAAGTCGAAATACAATAGGAAATGTAATTGCCATGTCAGAAAAATATGACCTTAGCATGATTTCAATTTTTCCCAAACAGGAAATAAAATCTATCGGCGAAAGAATCACTGTTCCGAATATGAACTATATCCTGCTTTCCCTTTTGCCTCTTATTCTTGTCAAAACCTCAAAATTTCCCTCACTCTCTGCTGCAAACGGCCAGTTTATGTTCTTCAGGTCAGATATATATAAATTAATTGATCCCCACAACCTGATGAGAAAGGAGAGGGTGGAAGATATTTCAATTGCCAGACATTTCAAAAGAGAAGGCCTGAGGATTGCATGCCTCACTGGTGATGAAAACATGAGTTGCAGGATGTATAAAGGTTTTAATGATGCTGTAAAAGGCTTTTCGAAAAATGTTATAGCCTTTTTTGGTAACTCTTTTTTAATTGCAATTCTTTTCTGGCTTGTTACAACATTCGGATTTATTCCTGTCCTGTTTTCTCTGCCTATAGTCTGGTTCGCAGCATACATTACAGCATATCTGATTACCAGGATAATGATCTCAATATCAAGTCATCAGAATATTTTGTATAATCTTATTTTTATTATACCATTGCAGATTTCTTTAGGCATATTTATTTACAAAGCATTTATCAACAGATTTTTTAAAACATTCGAGTGGAAAGGACGAAACATATAATAATATTTCTTTCATTAATCCTGATTACTTTTAAGCTGAATGCCAGCTACAGATCAGAGATCTATAATGCCTACATTACCAACAAGATGGAAAAATGGAAAAGTGTTATTGACAGGATGGACCTCATTGAAAACAAAAGCAATGAATTGCTTCTTGAGCTTATCAATTACCAGTATGGTTATATAGGTTATTGTATTGGATTCAATAAAAAGAGTGAAGCAAAGAAATATCTTAATCTGGCTGAACAGAATATCGAGATTCTTGAAAAAAGGAACTTTGATCTTTCGGTAATAAATTCATATAAATGTGCTTTTTACGGATTCAGGATAGGGTTGAACAAACTTTTCGCTCCGATCAATGGATTGAAAAGCCTGGAATATGGGCGTTCCGCAATTAAACACGATAAGAACAACTACTTCGCATGGATTCAATATGGAAATATCCAATTCTACATGCCTGCAGCCTTTGGGGGATCAAAGAAAGAAGGGATTGAATATTTCATTAAGGCAAAGGAATTGCTTGAAAAAAAACCTGATGACCTTGATGAAAACTGGAATTATCTTAGCCTGATGGTATTAATCGGACAATCATATACTTATATCAATGATCTGGATTCGGCAAAAGCTGTTTATGAAAATATTTTAAGAATAGAGCCTGACTTTTTGTATGTTAAAAATGAACTTTACCCTGATCTGTTAAAGAATATGAATAATTAATTATATGAATAAAAGTGTCCTTGTAGTTGGAGCAGGCCTGGGAGGTCTTTCATTAGCTTTACGTCTTGTAAAAAGAGGCTATAAAGTAGAAATAATTGAAAAAAACGACCAGGCTGGTGGAAGGCTTAACCAGCTTAAAAAAGATGGTTTTACCTTCGATACAGGTCCAAGTTTCTTCAGTATGTCGTACGAATTCAAGGAACTTGCAGAAGATTGTAATATAACCCTCCCATTCAGGTATTACAGTCTTGACCCTCTATATACGGTAAGCTTCAGGAACAGCCTGTTAACATATCATCTTTACAAGGACCCCGGGAAGCTTGCGGAGCAATTTAAAGAAGTGGAGCCGGACTTTGAGGCCAAAATGAGAAAATACCTTAAGAAGTGTGGCCGTCTATTTCACGATACCAATGTCGTAATAAAAAGCAATTATAATTCCATACTTCACTATTTATTTACACTCCCCAAAGTAGGGCCTGCACATATTGGTACACTGTACAGGAGTTTCTGGAACCAGGTCTCACGCTATTTCAGCTCAAGAGAGGCCAGGGAAATACTTTCGCTGGTTGCATTTTTCCTTGGCCGTACACCATTCGACACACCAGCAACCTATACCCTTCTCTCATATACCGAATTCATGCATGATGGTTATTTCAATGTCGAAGGTGGAATGTACAAAATCGTTGAGGGCATAGTTGAAGAACTGAAAAAAGAAAATGTGAAAATCACTTATAATACAGAGATCACAGGCTTTGAGGCTGAGGGGAAGAAACTGAATTATCTTATTGACAACAATAAAAAGAAATGGAATGCAGATATTATTGTGATAAATGCTGACGCTGCAGTATTCAGGGGTACTGTTTTTGAAAGACCGGAATTCTCGGAAGAGAGGCTTGACAAAAAAGAGTGGACAATGGGTTCATTAACAATATACCTTGGAATTAAAGGAAAATTACCTGATATTCAGCATCATAATTATTATCTCGGTAACAATTTCCGGGAATATGCAGGGAAAGTGTATACCTGTTCCGATATAGTCGATACTCCATATTATTATGTCAATGTTCTCTCAAGATCAAATCCGGAATGTGCTCCTCCCGGTTCTGAAAGTCTCTTTTTTGTATGTCCGGTGCCTGATCTGCGCTTTAAGAAAAGCTGGGATGACAGGGATGAAATAGTTGACAGTATCATTGATGATTTTTCAATGAAAATTCATAAAGACATAAGGCCCCTGATAGTATCGCGAACAGTATATACTCCCGTTGACTGGCATGATCATTTCAACCTGCACCGTGGCAGCGGACTGGGACTTTCACATAAGATGCTTCAGATAGGAGCCTTCAGACCGAAAAATTATGATGAAGTATTCAAGAATGTTTTCTATACAGGTGCTTCTACAATCCCCGGCACAGGTTTACCAATGGTCGTTATAAGTTCTAAACTTACAGCCGACAGGATACTGAAATACATAGAATAGAAAAGAAAAACATGAAAACCAGTATTTTATGGTTCAGAAGGGACCTGCGTCTGAATGATAACCAGGCTCTTAACGAAGCCTTAAAGCACGATAATGAAGTTGAAGCTTTACTTTCTCTCTCCTCATTTACGTTTCGGCACAGTTAGTATACGTGAAATAGTAAAAAAAGCCCTGGCTGAAAATATGGTATTCCCGAACAAATCATAAATCCACCTGTTATATATTTCATATCTTTGCAACCCATAATAGAGAGACAATAGTATGACACTTGTTGCTTCCCCCCTGGAGAGAATTGATGGCCGTAATCTTTACTACACTTTTATTGCCGGGGCAAAGAAAGTTATTGAACATCAGTTTGAGCTTAACAGGATCAATGTTTTTCCCGTCAAAGACGGGGATACAGGGACCAATCTTGCCTCAACAATCAGATCAGTTATTGAATCCATCCATCCTCACAGATCCTATAAAATCACGGCCGACAGGATAGCAGAAGCAACACTAATAAATGCAAGAGGAAATTCGGGGATTATTTTTGCCCAGTTCTTTCACGGCTTAAGTAATGAAACCGGTGATATTAAATCTATCACCCTTAAACAATTTGCAGAGAGCATACAACGGTCAGTAAAATATGTATACGAGGCTGTTGCCAACCCTGTTGAGGGCACTATGCTTACTGTAATCAAGGAATGGGCCGACTATATATACCAGACCTGGCATAGGTTCAGTGATTTTAATCATTTGTTTGTCAGTTCATACGAAACACTTAATAAATCTCTCGTCGAAACAAAATCAAAACTGAAAATACTTGCTAAGAATAATGTTGTTGATGCAGGCGCAAAAGGTTTTGTGCTCTTTGTTGAAGGAATCATAGAGTTCATCAATTCAAGAAATGTAAAGGACCTGATTCTGTCTAAGAATGAAACAGCATCATTTCCTGATATTGAAGAGGTTATCGAAGAAAAGGTCACCTACAGGTATTGCACTGAAGCAATTATTAAGAATAGTATCATTGATAATGAATCACTTAAATCGATAGTTGAAAGATATGGAGACTCTGTTGTAATTGCCGGTTCAGAGATACTGCGACGACTTCATGTCCATACAAATACTCCTGCCAGGCTTTTTGATGAATTAAGGAATACCGGGACGCTTACTTTTCAAAAAGCTGATGATATGATACGCCAGAGCCAGACGGTTTACAAAAGAAAATGGAATATCGCCCTGGTTACTGATTCAGCATGTGATCTTTCACAGGAGCTTATTGACCATTACCAGATTAATATGGTACCGATAAACATCAGCTTCGGTGATAATAACTACCTGGATAAAATTACAATTCAACCCGAACAATTCTACAAACTCCTCGACGAAAGCCCTGTTTACCCTAAATCCTCACAGGTCAATGAGAGTACATTCATGAATCTCTATTCCCTCCTTGCTTCTCATTATGATTCAATTATTGCTATCCATTTAAGTGACAAGCTGAGTGGTACTTTTAACAGCAGCCGGAAAACAGCCCGGGCAGTAAGTAAGGAATTCAAAAAACCTGTAACAGTAATAAATTCAAAAATTCTCTCGGGTGCCCTCGGATTGATAGTACTGAAAACCGCACAGGCTATTGAAACAGGCCTTTCTCATGATAAGATAGTTAAAATGACTGAAAAGTGGATCAGCCAGACACGTATTTATGTCAGTGTCAAATCATTAAAATATCTGATCCGGGGAGGAAGACTTTCCGCAACCAGAGGTTTCCTGGCCCGTATCCTCAACATTAATCCTATCGTATCAATTGATGAAACAGGAAAGGCAATAGTCTTCGACAAGGCTTTCAACCAGAAATCAAACATGGAAAAAGTAATGAAACATATAAAATCCGGCTCCCTGGAGAAAAAAATCTGGAATTATATCGTTCTCCATGCAAATAATGAAGGGTCAGCATCCTGGTACGCTGATAAGATGGAGATCTTTACAGGGAAAAAGCCAGTTTCAGTTGTAAATATATCACCGGTCATCGGGGCTAATGCCGGTGTGGGTGCAGCATCGGTAGCTCTCATGTACGATTAATACGGGTATACTC
>CAZTXH010000003.1:0-15162 GCA_964617415.1 uncultured Rikenellaceae bacterium
AATAAGTGCTATTGATCTTGCTGCCTTAAGTCCTTTCTTACCACCTTCAGGATCACCTGAAGTAAATGTATGATCTGCCAGCATTGCTAGGCGCATCGATTCGCTGAAAGCCAGCGCCCAAGGAGTCTGCTTGGTTCCGGAGGCCAGAACAATCAGTCTTTGTATCAGTTCCGGGAACATAATACTGTATTCCAAAGCCTGGTATCCACCAATAGAAGCTCCTATTATTGTGTGTATCTGTTTAATCCCCAGGTGCTTCCTGAGTATTTCATGAACATTGACAAGATCCCGTACAGTGATCAGGGGAAAATCATGAAGCCATGGGTTGCCTGTTTCAGGATTTACAGATGCAGGACCGGTAGTGCCATAGCATGACCCCAGAACATTTGCACAGACAATAAAATATTTCCGGGGATCAAAGAGGAGTCCTTCACCTATCATTTCCGGCCACCAGGCTTCCACATCGGAATTAGCGGTGAGGGCATGACAAACCCAGATCACATTATCTGCTTCAGTATTCAGTTTTCCCCATGTATTATAAGCTATTTTCAGAGAGGGCAATAGAGCTCCGGTTTCAGTAATAAACTGTTTATTGTGTTTAAGTGTCTCCATTCAGCTTATCTGTTTAAATGCCTGTTTGAAATCATAAATAATGTCATCGATATGTTCCAGGCCTACTGATACCCTGAACATACCAGGTTCCACTCCTGCTTTAAGCTGATCTTCACCTGAGAGTTGAGAATGAGTTGTTGCAGCAGGTTGAATTATAAGGGTCTTTGCATCACCAACATTGGCCAGATGACTTACAAGTTCAAGATGCTCTACCAATCTGACAGCTCTTGATTTATCTGTTTTCAGTACAAAACTCAAGACACTTCCGGCTCCCTTGGGCAGATATTTTTGTGCCAGTTTATAATTTGGATTACCTGGCAGTCCAGGGTAATTAACTTTCTCAACACATGGTTGTTTTTCAAGCCATTGAGCCAGTGCCAGGGTGTTCTGAACATGCCTTTCCATCCTCAGGGAAAGTGTCTCAAGTCCCTGAAGGAGGAGGAATGAATTAAAAGGACTGATAGCCGGACCAAGATCCCTTAAACCTTCAACCCGGGCTTTAACTATAAAAGCTATATTACCAGAAGCTGATTTATGTGAGAAAAGGTCCCCGAAAATAAGTCCATGATATCCTTTCGATGGTTCTGTAAAAATGGGGAAATTACCATTTTTCCAGTTGAAAGTACCTGTATCAACAATAATGCCTCCCAGACTTGTACCATGTCCTCCTATCCATTTTGTAGCAGATTCGACAATGATATTTGCTCCGAAATCAGCCGGCCGGCACAGGTATCCACAGGCTCCGAAAGTATTATCCACAATCAGGGGAATTCCGTGTTTTGATGCCAATGATGCGAAAACCTCAAAATCAGGGATATTAAAACCAGGATTGCCAATCGTTTCAACATATAATGCCTTGGTATTTATGTCCATTAATGCTTCAAAGGATGCAGGTTCGAGATCTTTTACAAACCTTGTCTCAATACCAAAACCTGCAAATGTTACCTTGAACTGATTATGAGTCCCACCATACAAAAAGGGCGAGGAAACGAAATTTTCACCCTGCCTGATTAAGGTTGAAAGTGTAATAAACTGGGCAGCATGACCTGATGATACTGCAAGTGCTGCCTTTCCTCCTTCAAGTGCTGATACCCTATTCTCAAAGATTTCCGTTGTGGGATTTTGTATCCTTGTATAAATATTGCCAGGTTCGGTAAGATTGAATAAATCAGCAGCATGTTTTGCATTTTTGAAGACATACGATGAAGTCTGGTAAAGCGGAACAGCTCTCGAACCGGTCTCTTTATCAGGCTTATGTCCGGCATGTATTTGCAATGTTTCAAAATGTATTTTTGTGTTTTTCATTTTGCTTTTTCATTTATAAGTATCCTGCAGAACGGGTATATAAAACCGTTACTACAGCGATACGAAGATGAATTAAAAGGGTATAAATACCGAAGTGGGATCTTTACCAGCGCATGTCCATAGGCATGAGCGGCATTGTAAGATTGTTTCGGGTCAAATGAAATGTCTTCATGGTTTCCGTGTTTATTTTTATCATCTCCCGATTACCCGGGATTAGGTTTTGGCACCGTTGTCCCGAATACTCGGGATTGGTTGCCAGGGTTTCATTGAGCCTAATCTCTCCGCCCTTCTCAATAAAAATCAAACACCCTTAATGGAAGGAATATTTGATTTGTGGGGTCAAAGATAAAAAGGAATTTGAGATTTGCAAAAAAAATTGCAGTTTACTATATAGTAAGCCATCCTTCTGCTCCTTTCCTAAAATACTTTACAGGATGCCCCCAAACCCACCAAAGGGGGCTTTACATTGCAGTAGATAAAAGCATAATTATCTTTTCAAGCCCCCTTTGGGGAGTTTGGGGGCAAGAATTATTACTTTTGTCATATAAATCATATTTATCTATGGATAACAACCTCACACTCTATAACAGTCTTTCACGGGAAAAGGAATCTTTTAAACCGCTTCATCCGCCATTCGTTGGATTATATGTATGTGGTCCCACGGTATACAGTGAACCGCATCTAGGCCATGCAAGACCTGCAGTGACTTTCGATCTGCTTTACAGGTACCTGTTACATCTTGGATATAAAGTACGTTATGTACGTAACATAACTGATGTTGGTCATCTTGAAAATGATGCCGATGATGGTGAGGACAAGATTGAAAAAAGGGCCAGGATAGAACACATGGAGCCTATGGAGGTGGTACAGAAATATATAAACAAATTCCTGGCAAATATGGAGCAGCTTAATACGCTTCATCCTGTAATTGAACCAAGGGCATCAGGACATATAATTGAACAACAGGAGTTTGTAAAGACACTGCTTGATAAGGGCTATGCTTATGAAGTAAACGGTTCAGTATATTTCGATGTCGATAAATACAATAATAAGTATCAATACGGAAAATTATCCGGTCGTGTTCTTGAAGAGCTTCAAACAAATACCCGCTGTAATCTTGAAGGACAGGATGAAAAACGGAGTCGGTTTGATTTTGCATTATGGAAAAAAGCATCCCCCGGGCATATTATGAAGTGGCCATCACCCTGGAGTGAAGGATTTCCCGGATGGCATCTTGAATGTTCAACGATGAGTATGAAATATCTTGGTGAGGTATTTGATATTCATGGTGGTGGTATGGATCTGCAGTTCCCGCATCATGAGTGCGAGATAGCACAATCGACAGCTGCCCTGGGCAAAGAGTCTGTAAAATGCTGGATACATAACAACATGATCACCATAAACGGTCAGAAGATGGCACGCTCGCTAAACAATTTTATCACTCTCGATCAGCTCTTTGGCGGTGATCATAATTTGCTGGAACAATCTTATAGCCCCATGACAATAAGATTCTTTCTTCTTCAGGCCCATTACCGAAGCACTGTGGATTTTTCAAACGAAGCCCTGCAGGCTGCAGAGAAAGGTATGCAGAAACTGATGAAAGCAATTGAAACACTCAACAAACTGAAACCATCCAACAAATCAGACATCGATGTGGGCGCCCTCAAGAAAAAATGTTATGAGGCTTTGGATGACGATCTTAACAGTCCTGTCCTGCTGTCACACCTTTTTGATGGTGTCAGATATATTAATTCAGTAAGTGACGGTACTGAAAAACTTACTATAGATGATATTAAACTACTGAAAGATCTATTTGAAACATTTGTATTTGAAATACTTGGTCTTGACAATGAAGAAACATCAGGCAGCGGGGATAAATTGACTGAAGACCTGTTGAAGATAATTATTGAATTACGTCAGAATGCGAAAAACAATAAGGAGTGGGTCATCTCGGATAAGATCAGGGAGGAATTAAAAAAGGTGGGTGTAGTATTGAAAGATACGAAAGATGGTGCTGAATGGGAAAGGATTTAATTGATGATTTCATAAATCGACAATCATCAATAATAAATCATAAATTTTATTAGTTAATGGCTGTAATTGGATATAAATCCACTCCTTTGTTCGTGGGTTCCGTGCCCCTTGGAGGCACAAACCCCATTCGTTTGCAATCAATGACCAATACAAATACTCTTGACACTAAGGCCTCTGTTGCCCAGTGTATAAGGATCATTGAAGCAGGTGCCGATTTTGTGCGCCTCACAACACAGGGTGTCAGGGAAGCACAAAACCTGGAAAACATAAAAAAAGAGCTCACGAAAGCCGGATTCAGTACACCCCTGATAGCAGATATACATTTCAATCCCGCTGCCGCCGAAACAGCAGCAAAGATCGTCGAAAAGATAAGGATCAACCCGGGCAATTATGCAGATAAAAGAGCTTCTTTTAAAAAAACAGAACTCTCAAATATAGAAAATAAAGAAGAGTTGGAGCGTATCCACAAGCGAATTATTCCCCTTATTGATATATGCAAGCAAAATAATACGATAATACGTATCGGTATTAACCACGGATCACTTTCAGACCGTATTATGACCAGGTATGGCAATACACCGAAAGGAATGGTCCTTTCAGCTCTGGAATATATAAGTATATTCCGTTCGGAGAATTTCAATAATCTTGTACTTTCCCTTAAATCATCTGATCCGGCTGTTACACTGAGGGCTAACAGACTGATGATTAAGATGATGCAGACGGGAGGAGTTGCTTATCCGATACATCTGGGCATTACTGAGGCAGGTGAGGGTGAAGAAGGAAGGATTAATTCAGCAGCAGGAGCAGGAGCACTGCTTGCCGAAGGTATAGGAGATACTATCCGGATCTCACTGACAGAAGATCCCGAACATGAAATGACTGTTGCAAAGGAAATACTCAATTTTCTGAGCGGATCCAAAGGACGGATAGCTTATCCGCTTAAGAGTCAAGCCTTCAAACAAAGAGATATTTTATACAAACCGGAGGTTATAACATTTTTTGATGGAAGGTATTTCAGAGAAAATGGCGAACCATTCAAAGGTGAGATGCTGATATTCAATTGGAATACACCACCTCTTCTATCAGAGAAGTCTGCAAAAAAAATTTTCCTTAATCCGATATTTTACGAAGATGATCCCCGGAAGCTGGAAATTGATGCTGCAGCACTGTTAGGACGATATTTTATTTTGAAACAGGCAGATGGTATTTGCATCACAAATAAAGGTGCTGTTCAGGGAGAAAAACTTAAAAAGCTGGCATTTTCCATCCTCCAATCGACAGGTGCCAGGATAACAAAGAACCATTATATTTCCTGTCCAACATGCGGCCGTACAAAATTTAATCTTAAGGATACTGTAAAGAAAGTCAAAGAAGCCACCTTACATCTGTCTGGTTTGAAGATAGCAGTCATGGGATGTGTTGTAAACGGTCCGGGAGAGATGGCAGGTGCTGATTACGGTTACATTGGCACAGGAGAGGGTAAGGTGCATATTTACAGGGGACTTACACCGGTTCTGAAAAATGTGCCTGAAGAAAAGGCGATCGATGAATTGCTAAAGATTATTGAAGAAGATCAGCCCGACACCAACCTGTAATCGAGCTGTTTCTTTTCCAGGTCAGCTTTTACTACTTCAATAGTGACTTTGTCTCCCAGAGTATAGACTTTTCCATTTAACCTGCCCCTTATACAATAATTGTCTTCGTCATATTCATAATAATCATCACCAAGGTCCCGTATACTGACCATTCCTTCACACTGATTTTCAATAACTTCAACATAAATTCCCCACTCGGTAACACCTGAGATAATACCTTCATATTGCTTCCCGGTTTTATCACTCATAAATTCTACCTGTTTGTATTTAACTGATGCTCTTTCTGCTTCGTCAGCAAGACGTTCCATTTTTGAAGAGTGTTCACACTGCTTTTCAAATTTCTCCTTACTTCCGGGATTCTCCTTATTCAGATAGGCTGTCAGAAGCCTGTGGACCATCATATCGGGATAGCGACGTATGGGAGATGTAAAGTGTGTATAATATCTGAATGCAAGGCCAAAATGACCTATATTTTTTGTTGAATAAACTGCTTTTGCCATTGCCCTTAATGCCAGTGTCTCGATTATATTTTGTTCTTTCCTGCCGTTTACTGATTTTAAGAGTTTGTTCATGGCTTTCGGGAGTGATTTTCCTTCATCAGTATTCAGGGTATAACCGAAGCGGGTAATAAAATGGCTGAAATTGTCAATTTTTTCAGGGTCAGGTTTATCATGAACACGGTAAACAAATGTCCTTCCTTTCATTTTTTTCCCAATCAGTTCTGCAACTCTCCTGTTTGCCAGTAGCATAAATTCTTCAATAAGCTCGTTTGCCGTACCAAAAGTACGGA
Organism: uncultured Rikenellaceae bacterium; assembly: GCA_964617415.1. Classification (GTDB taxonomy): domain Bacteria; phylum Bacteroidota; class Bacteroidia; order Bacteroidales; family VadinHA17; genus LD21. Next base: position 6,337 of record CAZTXH010000003.1, read on the forward strand.
ATTTTATCCTGAGCGGTTTCCCATCATCGTCAAGATCAAACTCCACCTCTGTTTTCTCAAAGAGAAACGCGCCTTCTGCAAAACGTTTTTTACGAAGCTTTTGGGCAAGCTTATGAAGGAGGAGTATCTCAGTATTCATATTCCCTTTACCCGTGTCGATAATCTCCTGTGCTTCTTCGTATGAGAAACGCATGTCGGAATTTATTATCGTTTTGCCAAACCATTCATCTATCACTTCCCCTTTATCATTCATCTCAAAAACAACCGAATAGGTAAGTTTATCTTCATCGGGATTAAGAGAACAAATATGATTTGAAAGTCTCTCTGGAAGCATCGGGACCACCCTGTCGACAAGGTAAACTGAAGTAGCCCGCTGACTCGCCTCTTTTTCGACGAGTGTGTCTGGTTGTACATAATGAGTTACATCAGCAATATGGACGCCAACCTCCCAGTTACCGTTATCGAGTTGTCTGAGTGAGAGTGCATCATCAAAATCCTTTGCGTCAACCGGGTCAATGGTGAAGGTCGGTACATCGCGAAAGTCGTTACGGTTCTTTTTATCGTTGGCTTTTATAGCAGCCGGGATCTTTTCTGCATCCTGTTCAACTTCTGTAGTAAACTCACCCGGAAGCTCAAATTCAGCAAGAATAGCATGCATCTCAGTTTCATGAAGGCCGGGTTCTCCAAGCACTTTTATAATCTCTGCAACCGGATTCTTTGATCTGGAATCCCATTCAATAACCCTGGCAACTGCTTTTTGTCCCTGCTCTGCTCCATTTAATTTTGATGATGGAATGAATAGATCAAATGGCATGTTTTTATTATCGGGGATAAGAAATGCAAAATTTGGCATTACCTCGACAGTTCCTACAAAAGATGTACGCCATCTTTCAATGATCTCAATAACTTCACCTTCAGGTCTGGTCCCTTTTTTTCTGGCATAAAGCCTCACTTTTACCTTATCACCATGCAATGCTGTCCGCAGGTTCTTTGCAGTGACAAATACATCTTCTTCCATTTCATCAGTAACAACGAATCCATATCCCATGCGGGTCATATCAACTGTACCGGTAATATAACCCCTGCTTGCCCTGATACAGTATTTGCCCCTGTATATCTCCTTGACAGTTCCATTTTTTGTCAATTTCCTTAATATCTCCGATATCATCTGTTTTTCAGATGTGTCATTGATATTAAGTCGTTTGGCGATTTGTTTGTAGTTGAATCCCTGCTGTGGGCTTTTAGACAGTATGGTGATTATTCTTTCTGTAACCGATTCTCTTGAGAGACTACCTCTTTTTTTCTTCCTCTTTCCCTTCCTGCTCATGTTTTTGGTTTTTGCGAAGGTAACAAAATGAGCCATTATTTTTATAAATTTGATTTATAATAATATATATCTATGTTTAATCTTAAATCTGTCCCATCACGTTCATCATCTGTCGTGACACGCAAAACAGGAAAAGAATGTGTGCTTATTCCTGTTACAAATAACATTGCCGACATGACCAGTGTTTACACTCTCAATGAAACAGGTGCATTTCTATGGGAACTTATTGATGGTGAAAATAGTGTCGAAAATATGATCGAAGCATTAATCAGGGAATACAATATTGATGAGGAAACTGCAACCGAAGATGTCTTCGGATTTATTACTAATATGCGCAAATATCTTATAATAAAAACGGATAATTAATTTTATTTGCCACCAAGGCACCAGGACACCAAGAAACACCAAGATATGTATGATAAGATTTCAGAAGAGGAAGATCGAATAGGGAAAAGAGTTGTTAATGCTGCATTCCATGTTCATAAAGAATTAGGACCAGGTCTGTTAGAGAAGGTTTATGAGGTCTGTTTTTGCCATGTTTTAACCAAGGAGGGTTTTAACATAAAAAGACAACTTGATATCCCGATAGTCTTCGAAGGAATTACATTTGAAGAGGGTTTAAGACTGGATGTTTTAGTAAATGATCTGGTGATATGCGAATTAAAAGCGCTGGAGAATGTTAATCCAGTTTGGGAAGCACAACTTTTGAGCCATCTAAAGCTTACAGGGAAACGTTTGGGTTATTTGATTAATTTCAACGTTCCTTTGATTAAGAATGGTATTAAAAGAATGATACTTTAATTTCTTGGTGAACTTTCTATGTTGTGTCTTGGTGGCTGGAAGGAAAGTGCCACCAAGGCACCAAGATACCAGGAAACACCAAGGTTTCAGTATATCAGGAGTAAACATAAATGAGGAGTTATAATTTATATATAGCAGGATATAATATAAGGATTGAAAGTGATGATGACGGACCTGATCTGAATCCGTCAGAAAGATTTCTTAACTATTTCTGCTTTGAAAATGATCCTGATGTCATAATAAAGGTACACTCAGAAAAGTCAGAAATACCAGTTAGTGCAGAAAAGGTTTTTGATGCTCCCTATATAGAGGAACTGAATGGAATCAGAATTAAGAAGAATGACACATTCTGGAGTATTTACAAGCATGGTAATGAGCTGTATATAAGTACAATATTTCCCTATTCCCGGAAAGATAGAGAAGCAATATTACAATTTTCGCTTGAAAATAAGGACTGGGATCTGTGGCTCGACACTACAGATATTGAAGCCGACCCGATGGAGTATCCTCTTGACGGACTTATCCTGTATTACCTTACAGTTTTAAATGATGATATTATGATCCATGCTTCGGGAGTCTGTTATAAAGGGCAGGGATATCTCTTCAGCGGTGTTTCAGGCAGCGGAAAGAGCACAATGGCAAAACTTTGGGAATCAGCAAATGTAAAAGTAATTCATGATGACAGACTGATAATACGGAAGGAAGGAAGAGGATATATGATGTACAATACACCGGTTTACAACAATGATGAACCGCACGAATCATGGCTGGACAGGATATATATAATTGAACATGGGGAAAAAAATGAATTAATGATGCTAAAAGAGGCTGAGTCAGTGAGCAGTATTATGACAAATTGTATTCAGCATAACTGGAATACTGATATAATTGCCAGGTTACTTGATTCAGTATCACGTCTGAGTGTAGCTGTTCCTGTTGCGAGATTTTATTTCAGACCAGATAAAAGTGCTATAGATCACATTCTTGAAAATGAAAGGAAATAATCATAGTATAACGAAAGAGTTAGGCTTTTCACTGCTTGATGAAGGAAAAACCATCAGGATCAGGGCCAATGGATACAGTATGTTTCCTTCAATAAAAGCAGGGTCTTTAATATATATCGAACCGGTTATTGATCCTTCTCCCGGTGAGATAATAGCCTGGAAAAGAGAGGAAGGTTTTGTTGTTCACAGGTTAGTGAGAGTTATAAATGATGGGGAAGGGATATTTTACATAACAAGGGGGGATAGTTGTGCCAGAGAAGATCAACCGGTGGAGAAAGACCAGATTGCCGGACGGGTAATCGACATTGAAAGTATCTCAGGTAAGAAGATAACGAGTGAAAAAAAGATGATCAGCAGGTTTGATTATATTTATAACAGATTATTAGTGTGGTTTATTACAAGATTTAAGAGGGTAACCAGGCGATTAATTAATGAATAGTAAGATCAGATATTTTACGGAATCAGTAAAGCTGGTATGGAAATCAGCCCCGGGATGGGCAATGGCCAATTTTCTTGTTTCCCTGTTAAAGAGCTTTCTTCCTCTTGCCCTGATCTGGTTCCTCAAGGGATTGATTGATGGTATAACAGAAGCTGTATCCGAATCACCACAGGATTCAATAGCAGGTGTTGCATGGCTTATAGCTGCTGTGGTTATTATCTGGTTCCTTGATGAAGCCACTACCGATCTGGGTAATTTTATCCGTAAAAAGCAATCAATGAAACTTGAGGCTTATATGTATGGCCTGCTGCATAATAAAGCAGTAAAACTGGATCTTATTAATTTTGAACGGCCTGAGTATTATGATTGCCTGGCCAGGGCTTCAAGGGAAGCTCCCTGGAGACCAAACAACATACTCAATAATATTGTCTCGGTATTCAGATCACTAATATCTCTGGTACTTATGGCTGGACTGTTATTCGTACTTCACTGGAGTATGGCAGTATTGCTCATTATTTTTAATATTCCGGGAATATGGCTACGGCTCCATTTTGCAGGAGTACTATATAATTTTCAACGACAACAAACACCTGAAGCAAGAAAAACCACCTATTTCAACTGGATCCTTACCGGCGACCGGCCTTCCAGAGAGATAAGATTATTTGGCCTTGGCGAATACTTTATATCACTCTTCAGAAAATCATTCCTGAAGACAAAGGAGGAAGAGCTCAGAATAATAGGGAAACGTGCTTCCATTGAGTTAATATCCGATGTTTTTAAAGCAGGTGCGGTACTGATTACCCTGGTATTTGTAGCCAGTAGTACAATAAAAGGTTCAATAACTCTTGGTGAGATGGCAATGTTCCTGCTTGCATTCAGGCAGGGAATGATATGTATCAGAGACCTTTTCAGATCATTTGCTGGTCTTTATGAGGATTCACTTTTTATCAGTGATACATTTGAGTTCCTGAAACTGGAGGAAAATATCAGGGCACACATGCCTGAGATCCAGCCAACCGGCCTGGGGAAAAGTATAAATGTTGAAAATCTTTCATTTACATATCCCGGGAACAGAAGAAAGACAATTGATAATGTCTCTTTCGAGATAAAAAAAGGTGAAATAGTTGCACTGGTAGGACCTAATGGTGCAGGTAAAAGTACACTGGTCAGACTATTGAGCAGGCTATATGATCCTGACTCAGGATCAATATATTATGATGGGAATGATATCAGGAATATGGATCCGGATAAATACAGAAAATATTTTTCGGTTATTTTCCAGGATTTTATGCTTTATAATCTGAGTGCAGGAGAGAATATACGGCTTGGGGATATAGATACACAGGAGATAGATGAAAAGATAAGATCAGCGGCAAAAGCTGCCGGTATAGATGATATTATAAGCCAATTACCAAAGAGCTATTCAACTGTAATAGGCAATCTGTTCGATGACAGTCGTGAGTTGAGCTGGGGTGAATGGCAGAAGCTGGCACTCGCCAGAGCTCTTTTCAGGGATGCCCAGATACTTATTCTGGATGAGCCATCAAGCGCCCTTGATGCAGATACGGAATTTGAAATATTCAATAGTTTCAGGAAAATGGTAAAAGGCCGGACAACAATACTTATTAGTCACAGGCTTACAAATATTGGTATGGCTGACAGGATCATAGTACTTGTTGAAGGGAAAATAGTTGAAACAGGTGTTCATGATGAGCTGATGGCGAAAAAGGGAGTCTATTTTACAATGTATACAAAACAGACCGGCAGATTCACAGGATGAACAAAAAGAGTGATATTACCAGTACAGAGACACTCCTTATAGGTTTATGCCGCCTTGAATTCAACAGCGAACAGGTCAGTAAATTGAAAACCATTATAATAGGTATAGAAGACTGGAATTACTTTACAGAGCTTTCAAACCTACATGGTATCTCGGCTCTGGTTTATTATAACCTTGAAAAACTAGGATTCCTGCAATATCTGCCCCAGGAAGTGATTGATTTTCTCAAAAATGCACTGATGATGAGCATGGCGAGAAATGTACGGCATCTTAATGAAATGGAGAAGGTTTTGAAACTGATGAATGACGCCGGAATTAAAACAGTCCTTTTAAAAGGGCTGGCTCTTGAAATAACAGTTTATGGAAACAGTGGATTGAGACAGATGACAGATGTTGATGTACTGATTAAGAACGAAGATTGTATGTGTGCACGTGATATACTCATTAGAAACGGGTTCACTTCATTGCCTTTAAAATCGCCGTTCCATAAACTTATTATGATGCATATCGGAAAACATTTGCCCTCGTTGATAAAAAATGGATTTTCGATTGAAATACACCATAGACTTTTCGGATCGGGAGAGGAAGCTCTGACAGGTATGCTTTATGATAAAAGCACAGAAAAAATGATTAATAATGAAAGAGCATTCATTCCGGGAGCACAAATCTTATTTCTATACCTTATCAGGCACCTTTTCATGCATGAGAAGAATAATGAATCACAATTAAGGCTTTATACTGATCTGGTTGTTCTTATCGAGAAATACAGAGATGATATTATTAATGATGATTTGCAACTGCTTGCAAAAAGTGGGGAGCTGAGCAGTATACTTACCGGCAAGCTTGAGTTACTGAGGGATATATGGGGGATATCATTTCCCGGTTGGCTGAATGATTTCATCGAGAGAAATTATGATTCTGCAAATAAAGATAAATTCATGTTTTTCCTGAGAAATCCCAAGAACAACCCTGCAGTTGATAAAGCCTGGTTTTACAGGTATACTTTACATGAAGTACCGGGAATACACAGGAAACTACTCTATATTTTTGGAGATCTTTTTCCTTCAATCAGCTTCATGAAAAAACGGTATAACTGTAGTAGCAGCTGGAAAGTGGTTTTCTACTATCCTCACAGGTTAGGGAAACTATGGTACCTGATAAGGTTACGCCTCCCGACTCCCTAAAGGGTGAGGTAATATAATAAGTTAGTCCCCTTTAGGGGATTGGCCAGAAAAAAAGGCGGTGTATAAACCGCCTTGTATCTCTTTATATGTGGTTTTTAGTATTCCCAAAGGTCATGTTCAAAATCGAAAAGTTCCATTTTTATACGGTCAGCTTCAAATAGTGATGATTTACCAATTGAATAATCGCTGATAAACCTGTCGTTGTAAACGTTGGATACTCCATAGACAATGCTGCTGAATCTCCTCTGCATGAAAAGATCATCGTAAGAGATTCTCTGGGCATCATTATTTGTGACAAATGCTTCATTTACTGCCAGTACATCCCTTATTTCATTAAAATTGACCCAGAATAATGGTGTTCTCAGATTTCTCCCCATTTCAGCATCGAATCCCATATAATATGGACAGATTGCAATAATTCTCACATCAAGTTTACTAAGTTTTTTATCGAAAAACCACTCTTCATAAAGTAACAATTGTTTTATCTCTTCAGGTTTTGCCTGTTCAGTGATCATTGAATCCCGGGTATTACCGTATGCGTCAATGACGATCTGGATCATCCTGTCTTCAGCGCCCATTTTGCCTTCAATGTCCTGATATGTGGTAGGAACATCGGATTGATCGACGTCGTAAGCTGTAATTGATCCGTCTTTTATACCATCTAGTAAGACAGTTATAAAGCTTTTTCTGCCATCCCTGGTTACCTGTGTAGGATAGTACAAAGGATGGTTTACCTTTTCCCTCAGGTCAATAAGTCGGTAATATCTTTTCGAATGTATTACATCTGCTTCCCTTAAAAATGGATATTCGATCTTCCTTGCATCCGGTATCGATTTTTCATAAATATCGGTAAAAGCCTGGCCATAAGCCATTCCTGTCAGAAACAGAATAAATATAAGACCAGTAACTATTTTTTTATTCATAATGCAATAATTATTTTACTAATCAATATCTATAACAATAGGTGACAATTGTTTTATACCGTCAGGCCCTCTTGCTTGTATTTTAGTGATTATAAGTTGTTTGCCTCTTGTAAGCCTTTGTAGAAGACTTTTTTGTGCGGCTGTTAGTCTACTGGATGAACTGGATTCCTGATAATCACCCATTCTATCGGAGTAATTAATAGTAAAACTGGTAATTTCATAAATAAGATCAAAGTCAAAATCAGGAAGTACAGCGAATACACCATCCTGAGCAACGGCAACTGCTTTTGAAACTGTCCCGGATGATTTATTTGCGAATCTTGCTTCGGGGGGTGGTATTGGTTTTACCCTGAATTCGTAAGGTGCATAATTTGTAACTTTCCCATCAATATCAGTAGATACTAGTACCTGGACATTCTTTCCTACTGCTTCAGGTTTAATTGCCCAGTTCCCTCTGAAAGGTTCACCCCTTGGGTTCAGGACTCTTTTGGTAGAATAGGTTCCGTTGACAACTCTTATTCTAAGGTTAGCCGGACTAACACCAGGTACTGAAACATCGAGTGGATTATCGATACCTGCATACATTACATTCATAGCGGTAGGAGAACAGATAACATTTGGTTCTCCCACATTATATGTTTCAGAGAAAGGATATGATTTGGTAGAGCCGTCGGGAGATTTCAGTGCGATTATACCACCCCAGGTTCTTGGTCCTATAGATGTTGCTTTCACAGTATAGAGACCTTTACCTGTCTCATCGACAGGAAGTTCCTGGTCGCCAACAGTTATAGTAGGTTGTTGTGTTGTGTCGGTGGCAGAAATAAATACTGTTGCTTCATAATTACTTCCAACAGTAACGTAATTCGATTTGGGAATTACAATAGCATTGAGTTTGTTGAATCTGAATGATGAAGCATCGATCTGTGTATAGAGGTGATTAAGGACCTCCGTTTCGGCATTCCTGACATCGACCTGCATTTTTGAGAGCATTGTGATACAGGCGACAAGCGGGAGATGATAGAAGTTTACAATTTCCCAGCTTGCCGGATCGCCTGCAGCATCTTTACCGTCATCGGTATTAAGAGTACTACGTAGTCGTTCTTCAGCTGCCTGGTTACCTCCCTCAAGTGTCTCAATCAGGAACTCCCGAAAGTCTATTATCATTGTTTTAAGCCTGAATGCTAATCCATCCTCATTACTTCCGATAAGAATCTGGGATGGAACATTGTTTTCATCAATTTTTTTAACTTCATCAATAATAACAGTTGTTCCCTCTACAGCCGGTGTATCATCACCTTCAGCCTCTTTTATGACTTGTATTTTAATACCCTGGAGATAATCAAATAGTTCATCCGCACGTTCTTTAAC
>CAZTXH010000003.1:15172-25317 GCA_964617415.1 uncultured Rikenellaceae bacterium
GTTTTCTGCAGCAGCTCTGTCAAATTCACTATAAATAAGATTATTCTTTAAACCATAATTCCTTACGGTAAGTGTAAGACCGTTATCAACCTTTTTAAATGCCTCCACGGCCTCCTTTGATACATTAAGTGCAAGCATGGCGGTAAGTACAAGGTACATCATACCGATCATCTTTTGTCTTGGAGAGAGCTTTTCGTGAGCCATTTTGTTGTTAGTTTAGTTAAGTAAAACTAATGCTGTATTATTTAATGTTCATAGCAGCAAGCATATTTCCGTAAACATTGTTCAGGGCTGACAGGTTTTCATTAAGTTTAGTAATCTGTTCACGATATTTTGTGGTATCACCTGCCGAATCAGCAAGATCTTTAACCAGACCCTGTAGTTTCTGATAGAGTGCTTCGGATTCTTTAAGATGATTATCTGCTCCTTGTTTCTGTAGTTCATAGACAGCATTAAGGGCAGATAGATTTTTGTTAAGTGTCTCTAGCTGCTCCTGGTATGATTTGCCTCCAACTTCGATAATTGAAAACGAATCGGCCATATTTTTATATGTGGAACCGGATTCATTAATTGCTTTTGCTGTTTCATTGTAGGTTTGAGTAAGATTACCCAGCGATTCAGTTGCAGTACCGATTGACTCGGCATATTTGTTTGAAGCAGCTGTTATATCGTTCATGGCACTTATATTGGATGTTGCCTGGCTGAGTTTTGTCATCCCCGTACCAAGATTCTTGAATAACTCCGGTGTTATTTCGGCTTTTTCAAGCATCTCGTCAAATTTTGCCAGTGCAGCAGATCCTGCACCTCCTCCGCCATATCCTCCGCCAACACCTCTGGCGATAGCATCACGTTGTTTCCCGGTACCGGTATGTTCAGGAAGTTCTTCGCCTTCCTCTGGCATACCAGCAAGTTCAGGGTAGACAAGCGTCCAGTCTATCTCTTCATGCAAAGGTTCGAATGCTGAAAAGAAGAAGATGACAGATTCTGTTAAAAGACCAATAGTAAGCATTACTCCTGCCATAGGCCAGTGCTGTATTTTAAACAATGCACCAACAATAACGATGGAAGCACCCAAACCATATAGTTTTGCGATGAAATTCTTCCATCCACTACTTTGTACTAATTCTGCTAGGCTCATATACCTGATTATTTTAGGGTTATTTTATTTAAATTTCTGCTCCAATATAAGATCTTACATTGCGGAATCCGACATATGGTTTGGTCGAATCCTGGTATTCATAATCTCTTGCACTTGTCTGAAGAAAATATGCAATATCTTTCCAGGAACCGCCACGTATGACTTTACGTTTCATGATAGGAGGATCCTGTGGTGTTGCATTATATTCATAGTTTGGCTGAAGGTCATGCTGAAAAATGTATGCTGAGGTATGATATGCACCAGATGTCCATTCTGCAACATTTCCAGCCATATCATACAGGCCATATTCATTGGGCTCGTATGATGCCACTTCACCGGTATATACATTCCCGTCGTCAATATAATTACCACGTAAAGGTTTAAAGTTTGCGAGGAAGCATCCCTGGTAATTACGTGTATACGGACCTCCCCATGGATACATGGAAAGATCAAGACCTCCTCTTGCGGCATATTCCCATTCTGTTTCCAGAGGCAGCCTGTATTTCATAACATCAACAATGCCCTGTTTCCTCAATGCAGAATTCATATAATCGGTTCTCCAGTTACTGAAGGCTGTTGCCTGTACCCAGCTTATACCAACAACAGGATAATCATCGAATGAGGGATGCCAGAAGTACAGATCAGCTTGAGGATCATTGAATGAATATGTAAAGTCCCTGATCCAGCAAAGGGTGTCAGGATAAATATTGATGATTTTGTGTTTGATAAATGCGGAACGGTCCTGTACATCGGTACGTGAACCGTCGAGGTTAGTTACCTGACCTTCATATCTGCCTGTATTATTCTCATAATCATACACATACCTGACTTTTGCAGCTTGCTGATAATCAACCCAGAAATAGGAGTAATTAAATTTACGAACGTCAAACTGTTTTCTCCCGTTAAATCTCTCTTCCAGGGGGTAATACATCTCCTCGATAATACTAAGGGTAGTCTCTTCTTCAGGGTCGATATTTTCATCCCAGTTCAGGACATTGGGTTCGATAACATTACCATCTTCATCTACAAGAAAATATTCCCTGTCGGGAATCCCTGCGTCACCCAGTTTTGTTCTGAGGATTGAATCACGTACCCAGTACACAAATTGACGGTATTCATTGTTAGTGATTTCCGTCTGGTCCATCCAGAAGGCATCAACAGTAACTGATTTAGAGAGACTGTTCATTGCAAACATAGCATCCTGATCGCTGGGCCCCATCATGAAGCTACCGGCAGGTATAAATGCCATTTCAAATGGTACCGGTTCGAAGAACTTTTTTCTTCCCGGAACCCCGGTAAGCTCACCGGTCTTTGATGAGCCACACCCACTAAATAAGATTATAATTATCAGTGCAGATAGGATAATCTTTTTCATACTTTTTAAGAATTTTATAATGCAAGTAAGTTATTTTTTTTTAATAATCATAAAAATCTGATACTTTTATATCTCATCGGACTTTTCCCCAAACTGATGTTAAAACAATAGTTTACCATAAATTCATGTGATCCGCTGGTGGCTTTTCTGATGTCAGATAGTGGGAAATCATAAGCATAACCAATGCGAATTCCATTATATAGCTCAAGGCCAATTATGCCTGTTAATGCATCACCGGCTCTGTAAGAAACGCCTCCCCATACCTTTTTATTGTATTGAATAAGGGAAGTTATGCTAAATTGAATTGTTTTACCATCACTGAATGCAAAAACCGAGGGTAACAGCTCAAGAGAAGGATTCGGAAGCTGTACCGTATAGCCTCCGGTAACATAATAATGCCTGCTGATATAACTGATGGCTGTTGAATTTTCTTTTGTGTATTTTATTTTAGGCTGGAGTATATGTGTTACAGAAACAGAGGCATAATACTTATCGGTTCTATAATATGCTCCCAATCCTGCATCAAAGGCAATAACACTCTCTTTATTTACGGGAATAAGAGGATCTTCATTAGCCTGAGTAAATTCATTACCTGAGGGAATGAACCAGTTGGGTTCAAGAGCTTTATTAATTATCCCAAGGCTGATTCCTATTCCAAGTTTTCCCATTCCTACGTCCATAATATAAGAATAGGCTCCTGATATACTTATATCCCTGTCAAAACCAATATTATCGCTTTTAAGCAGGAGACCGATACCACTTTTGATCCCGAAAGGAGCAACCGGGGCCGTAATGTGAAAAATAGTCGTTGAAGGTGCACCATCAAAGCCCAGCCATTGCTGCCTGTTAATTGCTGTTGCACATATCATACCGGAGGTACCTGCAATGCCCGGATTATATGTCATGGTATTGAACATATAATGACTTGAAAGCGGATCCTGCTGTGACCAGACAGAACAAGTTATAACAGTTAAAAAAAGAAATGTAATAGTCAGTCTTTTCATTTCTTGACCAGCAGATATAATCCCCGTGTTGCAAAACGAGTAAAATAAATAAAAATATAAAACGTAAACAAATATACTTTTATTTTATTTCAGCCTTTCATATCCATGTACCCAGCGTTCAGGGATCTCATTCCTGTTTGCCTTAAGGTAATCCTCATGGGAACAGGCTATATACTGTGGCTTATCATCCTTGCTTAAGATCTCCATCCACCATCTGTCTGTAAGGTTACTCTTTACGAAGATAAGGTCATCCTCAAGATCGGTTACCCTGACATGGTATCGGGTGAACCTTCCTTGGCTGCTATTGCTTATTACAGGGGTCTCATACTGTTTCTGTGAGAAACCTTCAAGAAAGAACCACAGTATCTGAGCTGCAAGAGCTGAAGTTTGTGACCTGATATCAATGTCAGGATCTACATCGAAAAGCCCGAATACTTTTAGGTTATCGGAAATACCCGCATATCTTGCCAGTGTACAGATCTCTTCACCATAAAAACCATTGGGAGAAGGGCTTATAGTACCTGGGGCATCTGATTGTCTGACGGCAGAGATATCAATGACAGTAACATCGGAATCCCTGAAATAGGGTTCTGTGAGGTGAATGGCTTTCCTTGCATCACCTATCCTGACAAGTTCCGATTTACGTTTCAAGAACCTGTTTATCACCTGCTGATCATTCAAATATGTCTGATATCCGATATTGATGTAATGATTAAAAGTCGATTTATTACTATGAAGTATATTATACAGGTAGTTGAATGAATCAGATTCCTTTTTCTCATTGATAAAATCTATTCTTGAATCTACGGCAACAAGTGAATATTGTGTATTTATGCGTGTAAAAGCAGCGTCAATAGCTGTCACCAGAGCACTGCTGCCTCCGAAGATCACGGGAAACACATTTTCCTCCAGAAGCCATATAAGAACATCGGTTAATCCGGCGACAGTATCATTAAAGGTGACTCCCTGTTTCATATTACCCAGATCGATGATTTTTGATTTACCGGGTATACGGGTAAGCCTGTAGAGCTGACTCCTTACAGTATCAGGCCCTTTCATTGTTCCTGTTCCCGGAGAATTACGACCTTCAGGAACTCCTAAAAGTGCAATTTTATACTTACCGATATCTTTCACAGGTATATTTTCGGTATGTATTGCTATATTGTGGGGAAAACCCGCATGCTCTGCCAGATGAACATATTCAGGCTTTTCAATACTTACGGGATCGAAATAATCAGTAGGCTCAGTCATGGTTATTTCAGGTACTTTTACTTGATTTTTTACTTTTTTCAATGATCTTGATACACTCTTCCCTTGTAAGCTCTTCGGCCTTTTTTCCCCTTGGAAGCCGGTAATTATGCTTATCCTTTACCAGATAAGGGCCATACCTTCCGTTAAGAAGCTGCATATCACCGAAATCCTTTATGATTTTCTTTTTTTCTTTCTCATTCTTTTCCCGTATGATTTCAAGGGCTCTTTCATATGATATGGAGTAAGGATCATCCACTCCTTTTCTCAGTGAAAAGAATTTGTTTTTATATCTGATATATGGCCCGAATTTCCCGATGCCCACTATCATCTCTTCTCCTTCATGCATTCCCAGAGATCTGGGCAAACGAAACAGATTCAGTGCCTCCTCCAGGGTTATGGTTTCAATAAGCAGGTCTTTTGTCAGACTGGCAAATTTCGGCTTATTGTCTCCTTCGGAACTTCCTATCTGTGCCACAGGACCAAAGCGGCCCATTCTGACAGAAACAGGTTCACCTGTTTCGGGATGATTACCTAATATTTTTACACCTGTTTGCCTCTCTTTACTCTCAAGTGTATCAGCGACAGTTTTATGAAATGGACCATAAAATGAGTGTAGCATTCCTGTCCATTTGAGATTACCGAAAGCAATTTCATCGAACTGCTCTTCAATTTCTGCAGTAAAATGATAATCAACAATTTCCGAAAAGTTCTCAATAAGGAAATCATTAACGATCATACCAATATTTTGTGGAAATAGTTTTGATTTTTCTTTCCCGGCGATTTCAGTTTTAGCAATGTTGGTCACTTTTCCCTTTTGGAGAGTAATTATCATTACCTGCCGTTTCTCTCCCGGCCTGTCCTCACGAAGAACGTAACCCCTGTTCTGAATTGTTGAAATTGTTGGGGCATATGTGGATGGTCTGCCTATTCCCAGTTCTTCCAGCTTTTTAACAAGACTGGCCTCTGTGTACCGGGGTGGAGGTATAGTGAATTTCTGTGATGCTGTTATAGTATTATAATAGAGGGGTATACCTTCGGTAACCGGCGGAATAACATATCTTTCCTCGTCGCCGTTTTCCTGGTCTGATGATTCTGAATAGACCTTGAGGAATCCGTCAAATTTGATTACTTCTCCTGTAGCATTAAAGATTACAGGAGAATTATGCATTTTAACCGAAATCGTTGTCTTTTGAACTTCGGCATCTGACATTTGTGATGCTAATGTCCTTTTCCATATAAGTTCATAAAGCTTCTTCTCGTTCTTATTGCCTGTAATGGTTGGCTGATCGATATATGTAGGACGTATTGCCTCATGTGCCTCCTGTGCCCCCTTCGATTTTATCCTGAACTGTCGTGTCTTAGAATAATTAATGCCATATTCCGAGATTATTATCTCCCGTGATTTTGCCAGGGCCAGCTTAGAGAGATTGGTTGAATCGGATCTCATATAGGTTATTTTTCCTGCTTCGTAAAGCCTTTGTGCCACAGCCATTGTCTGTGCAACGGAAAAACCGAGTTTACGATAGGCCTCCTGCTGAAGTGTGGATGTTGTGAATGGGGGAGCAGGGGATCTGGTTCCTGGTTTAACAGTTATATTACCAATTCTATATTCCGCCTCATTACAAAGATCGAGAAAATTACGGGCTTCATTCTCATCAACAAAACGTTTCGATGCCTCAGCTCTTATAACCTGACCGGTATCTTCATTATCATTAATTCTGAAGACAGCAGTGATCCTGAATGATGATTCACTTTTGAATGAGATTATATCCCTCTCCCTTTCAACGATAAGTCTGACTGCAACGGATTGTACTCGTCCGGCAGAGAGTGCAGGCTGAACCTTTTTCCAGAGTACAGGAGAGATCTCAAAACCCACAAGACGATCAAGAATACGTCGGGCTTGCTGGGAATTCACCAGATTCATGTCTATTTGCCGGGGATTTTCTATTGCTTCGGAAATTGCTTTTTTCGTGATCTCGTGAAATACTATCCTTCGGGTAGAGGAGAGATCGAGCTTAAGGACATTTACCAGATGCCAGGCTATTGCTTCTCCCTCACGGTCCTCATCACTGGCAATCCAGATATTTTTTGCTTCCGAAGCTGCTTTTCGAAGTTGACTAACTACCTTGGATTTTTCCTTCGGTATCTCATAAGAAGGAGTAAAATCATTCTCAATATTTATTCCCAGATTCTTCTTTGAAAGATCTCGTATGTGCCCGAAACTTGATATAACACGGAAATTATTTCCAAGGAACTTCTCAATGGTCCTTGCCTTTGCCGGGGACTCAACAATTACAAGATTTTCGATCATTTACAACGAGATTTATTTTCTTAAAAAACACGACAAAGTAAATCATTTAAAGATCAAACTTCAAAATAAACCATTAAGTTTCTTCAGGATTTTACTATTTTTGAATAAAATATTTCATTCTGATGAAAGGCGAATCGGGCAAAAGAAAATATATTAAATGGTTCTGGATAATCTATTCAATACCATTTGTAGTTATTATTACCATCTTTATTCTTATTTCGAATGAAGTACTTGGTCCGATGCCTACATTCAGTGAATTGGAGAATCCTGAGTATTTTTTAGCTGCCGAGGTTTATTCAGAAGATGAGGTACTGCTTGGAAAGATAAGTATTGAAAACAGGACATGGACTGATTATAAGGAACTATCACCATATCTTATTGATGCATTGATTGCTACGGAAGATATTCGCTACTACAGGCATTCGGGTATAGATATCCGGGGACTGGCAAGAGCTATTATACGTACTATACTTCTTGGCCAGGATACGGGAGGGGGAAGTACAATCACTCAACAGCTTGCAAAACAATTATATCCAAGGGACACGGCACAGGTCTCTTTTATTGTAAGGAAAATAAGGCTGGGAATTACGAAATTCAAAGAATGGCAGACGGCTGTTAGGCTTGAAAAAAGCTATACAAAGGAAGAGATCATTGCAATGTATCTCAACAAATATGATTTCAATTACCGCGCCATAGGAATAAGATCGGCTGCCAGGGTCTATTTTAATACTACACCCGACTCACTCAATATACAGGAGGCGGCGGTTCTTATCGGAATGTTAAAAGCATCGACTTTATATAACCCGAAACGACATTATGATCGGATGCTTGGACGTCGGAATATTGTCATTTCCCAGATGGCAAAGTATGGCTATCTTGATCCTGAAATAGCCGATTCTGTTAAAAAACTACCCATAGAAGTCGATTTCCATCTTGAAGATCACAATACAGGTCCGGCAACTTATCTGCGGGAATATCTCCGGAATACTCTGGCAAGGCCCAAACCTGACAGAAGTAAATATGTGAGACAGTCATCATATGATGAAGCATTATGGGAATGGGAGAATAATCCGCTTTATGGTTGGTGCAATAAGAACAAAAAACCTGACGGATCAAATTATGATATTTATAAAGACGGGCTTAAAATATATACTACCATCAATTCAAAGATGCAGCAATATGCAGAGGAGGCTGTCAGAGAGCATCTGTCTAATGAGGTACAACCCGACTTCTATGAGAGAGCCGAAAGCTTTAAGAATCCTCCCTACTCCAACGATCTTACAAAAGAAGAGGTTGATGAATTGATAATGAGATCGTTAAGGCAGAGTGACAGGTATTATGTTATGAGAGCAAGAGGAATACCGGAAGATTCAATAATGCTTGCCTTTAACACACCTGTACCTATGACAGTATTTTCATGGGAAGGAGAAATAGATACCATAATGACACCTCTTGATTCAATATGGTATTACAAATATTTTATCAGATCGGCTTTCATGGTTGAAGATCCGCATAACGGTCATGTTAAAGCTTATATTGGAGGGCCTGATTTCAGATACTTTAAATGGGATGCATGTACCCAGCAGAGAAAACAGGTAGGAAGCACTATTAAACCTTTTCTATATACGCTGGCTATGCAAAATGGGTATTCTCCCTGTTATGAGGTGGAAAATATACCCCGTTCATTTGAGGATGTGGCCAATGATACGGTCTGGACTCCCCGGAGCTCCGGTCCGAGAGCATATCATGGCAGGATGGTAACTTTAAAATGGGGCCTGGCACAATCGGAAAATTATATCTCAGCCTGGGTTATGGAACAATTCAGGCCTTCAGCGGTTGCTGACCTGATGCATAAAATGGGAATAAGAAGTTTCATTGATCCGGTTTATTCAATCTTCCTTGGCACTTCCGATATCAAACTTGAAGAAATGGTGGGAGCCTATGGTACATTTGCAAACAAGGGTGTCTATACACGACCCATGTATGTAACAAGGATAGAGGACAAGAATGGAAATGTTATTTCACGCTTTACTCCCAAAATAGAAGAAGTCTTAAGTGAAGAGACTGCCTACCTGATGCTTAACCTTTTACAGGAGGTTGTAGTGGCTGGTACCGCACGAAGGTTAAGAAATGAAACTTATCAACTTTATAACCAGATTGGCGGTAAAACCGGTACTACCCAGAACCATTCCAATGGGTGGTTCATGGGTATAACCCCGAACCTTGTTGGAGGTGTATGGAGCGGCTGGGAAGACCAGGCAATCCATTTCGAAACACTCGGAGAGGGGCAAGGTGCAAATATGGCACTGCCGATAATGGCTATATTCCTGCGAAAGGTATATGATGATCCTCAGTTCGGGATCATGGAATCAGATGAATTCGAACGTCCTGCCGGATTCAATATGGAGCTCGATTGTAACAAAGTGAAAAGGGAGAATACCAGGAGGGATAATCCATTGATAGATAGGTATTAAACGATAATACCCACAGTTGTAATCAACTGAACAATTCTTTTACCAAATGTTCAATTTTTCCAACCTTAACAATTTCTATTTCCGGTTTTTTATCCACAGTGCTGATCTGTAATCCTTTATGGTATTTTGAGATAAATATCCTTTTGAATCCCATTTTTGCAGCTTCTTTAATTCGCTGTTCGATCCTCGATACAGGACGTATCTCTCCGGATAAACCTGCCTCTCCTGCAAAACATATATCCCTTGATACAGGTATATCAAGATTTGATGAAAGGATGGAACTTATTATGGAGAGATCGATAGCAGGATCATTTACTTTTATGCCACCGGCAATATTCAGGAACACATCTTTGATCGCCAGTCTGAAACCTGCTCTCTTTTCCAGTACTGCAAGCAGCATGTTAAGGCGTCGTATATCAAATCCTGTAGAGCTTCTCTGGGGAGTCCCATATACAGCACTGCTGACAAGGGCCTGTGTTTCAATAAGAAATGGGCGCATTCCGTCAATTGTGGCAGCAATGGCGATACCACTTAATGGCTCTTCATGCTGATTAATAAATAGCTCTGAAGGATTGTTTACTTCAATCAGTCC
>CAZTXH010000004.1:0-18909 GCA_964617415.1 uncultured Rikenellaceae bacterium
GAACTGATATTGCTCCATTGTATCTCTTTTCAGTTCTGATTTTCATGGGAATGATCATATCAATAACATCACCATCATCCCATTTTTCAATTAGTTTTATTATTGAACCAGCTTCCCCTGTTACTGATCTTCCTTTGAAATTTATTGTTACGGAATCTGCCCAGCCCGGTATTCTTAAGTAAAAAGGAAACCTTATTGAATTAGCTGTACTTATATAAAATTTTATTAATCCTTTAAACGGGTAATCGGTATCCTCGAGGATGGTAACTTCATTCCCATTACCAACTTTTACTTTTACTTTTGAAGGGCTGTAAGCTACAGCTATAAGGCCATTATCATTTGTTGCCATCCAGAGATTCTGTATGAATTTCGGCCATCCCTGATGCATATTTGCAAGGCAGCATGCAAAATTTGGCATCAATCCATATATATTGGAATATTCGCCGTTAGTGCTCCAGTTTCTTTTTTCACCGTTTACAAGTACCTGATTTGATTGCTGATCATACTGATGTGTCCACATATCAGGAGTGGTAGTTCCTGGTAATGCATTGAAGGCCAGGAACTCAAGTCTGTCAGCTAATGTGTTGTCACCAAATATGTTATATAGCTCCCCGAGTGAAAACATATATTCAATTACTGCACATAATTCAGTACCACGATCAGGACTCTTACCTGAAAGATGTTCATCACCGGAGAATCTTCCACCTGCCTGTCCATGGTTAAGATCATATTTTTCAATTCCGCTAAAGACAGCATTTTTATATCTTTCATCAGATGATTGCTGGTACCACAATCCCGGATATTTAATTGCCATTGCATTATTTACAACATGTGCAGTTAATCCTTCAGGTCCCCAGTTAAGAGGAATCCTTTTATCTGACCAGGCAGCGGAATCCCAGGGGAATTCTTCATAATAGGTAGTCCAGTCTGAACTATTCTCAAATATCGATTTAATTGTCTCAAGGATCCAGGGTTCCCCTGTCTGCCTGAATAGCCAGTATCCTGTTATCGCATTTTCCATTGCCCTGACACCTCGCCACTCCTTATCGGGCCAGTCAGGGGGAGCATCATGGAGGTAATGGAAATATTTCTCAAGAACATCTATTGCTCTTGTATCTCCGGTTGCCTCATAGTATTGCATCAGGACTTTATTGCCGACGGCAAGAGGCCAGCGGTCTTTGTTCTTTGCCGGGCCATACCATCCGGTATCTGTCGAGCTTGTCAGGATAGGTTCGATCCATGCTTCCACTTTATTTTTAAGATATTCATCATCAAGAAGATATGCAAGAGGAACAAGTCCGTCGAGGAAATAGGGACCTCTTTCCCAGGCTTCTCCATCGCCACCCCGCCATGATGAGTTGACAAGATCGGGCCAGAAATCATCAAGATTACCTGTTAGTCCCGCGGCCTGAGCTTCCAGTTGCGACTTCAGCCATCCTTCCGGTTTAATGGTGCCCAGAGGCAGTTTTATATATGCATTTTGCACTAATGGTTCCGGATTACCTCTATAATTAATATTACTTTTCTTATTTTGACAACCTAGAAGCATAATAATGAAGATAAATATAATTGTAAGATTGAGTTTTTTCATCTTGAGAAATTTTACTTTGAAAATTGTCTTAAAAATTCCAGACAAATTTAAGTTCAGGATTAATACTTTGTTTAATATCAACACATTCAATTACCTGGAGCATGTCAAACCATGCCACCCCGACTGAAGGCATCTGCATGCTAACATTTGCCTTTGCAGGCTGTTCTCCATCAGGTGGAATTGTAAAAATTGTTACATACTTTTTCCATTCATCATGTAGTTTAAAACTCCTGGTACCATAACCTCCAAGTGAGATCTCAAAACACTGGGATTTATCAATATGTGATGCAGGTCTCTGTTCGGGATCAGCTTTTGCATAAACAGATATCAGATATTTTTGACCCGGCATTACAGGTGTCGGGAAGAACCTGAGTTTTATACTGCAATTCTCTTTTGGCGTTATTATCCTTATAGAATGCTGTCCTTCAACATGTTCTCTTGTGTCAAGGAAATATGTAGCTCCCCTGTCGCCTCCGTTACGGGCGTAGCATGAGGCGGGCACACCGGTACTTGAGATATCTTCAAATCCCGGATCTGGCAGCAAGTTATCCTTAAATGGTTTCAGGGAATCTGTAAGGGGCTCCAATTCTATTAAATAAGCCTGTGAGCCAAAAGAAGGAAACAGATCGGTAAAATATCCGGTAGTTACTTGTACAGAGCGATTCTCGAATAAGACTCTGGCTTTACCCGAAATGTTTTTTGAGATATTGATTTGGGTTCTCTGCGGCGAATTAGTTCTATTTACAGCTAGTATCATAAGCTGTTTGTTGTAAAGGGCCGAGGTAACCAGGATGTCTTTTGATCGTGATCTTACCGGTATTGTTTCTTCATCTGAGAGCAGCCATGGTGTCAATTCTGCTATCTCACAGGCCATTTGCCCGCATTCATTCCATGTGGCTGTTGATTTTGGGAACAGGTTAAGGCCATCTCTTATAAAGTACTGGATACCCCTGGCTCCGTTTATTATTGCCTGGTAAGTCATCGACCTTATCTCCTGAAGAGTAGGCTCTCGTTTCCATATTTCAGCACCTCCGAATGCCTGTGGGACCATCCAGACAGGTTTATAACCGTAAAAGTCCCGTGAGAGCTGACCGGCAACATTTCCGAAAACTGTTATTGGAAGATCAGGTACAGGATATGAATCTGCCATTATAATATCAAGAGCATCTGAATATTTTTTTGCCTGGTTGTGTGGAGCCATAAAAACGATAGTTACCGGATGCCATGGATCATTTTCCTTTATTATCCGGTATGTATTTTCCAGTTCTTCAGGAGGAATATTATGTCCATTCGGTTCATCGGCAATATACCAGGCGAGTAAAGCCGGATGATCGCGGAATTCCTTTATCTCATGTATAAGCCATTCTCTTTTACGGTTTTCTATGAGACTATCAACATCTGAATCCACTCCACCTCCTCCTGAAACAGATAAAATATTGTAGTTCACTTTCAATCCTAATTGTGCACAACGATCCATGTATGCTTTTCTTTCATCCAATGTCTCCGGTAATATTCTTTGATATGGTGAAATCAGATTAAATCCTTTTACTACCTCTTCCTCCGGGAGTTTTGGTGATACCGGTGAGTAGCAGTAGAAACCAAAAGGGAAGAATTGTTTTCTGTGTACTATAAGCCCACCTGTTAACCTGTCGGTTTTAACCTCATTTGATTTGTATTCAAGAATAATAAGATCAGCAGAGGCCACATACTTCCTGTTTTTTCCTTTAATACTTATCTCAGCATCTACCCTGTATTCAGAAGCAGGTAAGTTTATTTCAAAAGGGATACGGATCAGCTTTTTTCGTGGTATTCCATTCCATGAAGAAATCTCCTTGTTATTAATTTTAAGGCTGACATTCAGTGTATTATATATAAGGTTTTGGGGAATATGTAGAAGTAATTCTCCTTTGTTTTCAAAAGTATAAATGCTGAACCTTGAGTTTATTCTGAATGATGTACTATCAATTATCTGACTGTTTGCCTGAGGACAGATCACATATGCAAAAAGCCATATTAAAAATGATACCGAATTTCCTTTCATTAAGGGTTTTTATTAACAGGTTAATTCCCGGTTTAAAATTAAGTACTTTTAACGAAAATTACCCGGTTTGGAAAATCAATCTCTAAATCCTTAGAAAAGTCTTTTTCAATACTCAATCTTGGTAAATATTTTATAATAAAAAATTTATTTTTAAAAAAAAGGTTAACTTTAAATATCTTAATGATTTCTAAAATCATTATAAACAGTGGATCACCGTTATAATCTTAAAATTATCGGGAATTATTTGATTAACAAGTATTTGTTGATTTACATAACGTTTTTAGTTGTTGTTCTTAATTTGCAGGCACAACAACAATATTTAAAATTTAATCACCTCACAATAAACGAAGGTTTATCGAGTAACCGTATATGGTGTGTTTACAGAGATAGCAGAGATTTTCTTTGGATTGGCACTAATGGTGGTCTTGATAAATACGACAGCTATCAGGTTATTAGATACAGAAATGATGAAAGCCTCAGTGGAACTATCAGCAGTGATGGTATAAAATGTATATATGAAGACCATGAGAAAAATCTATGGTTCGGTACTTTTAACGGATTAAATTTATATGATCCTTCTAAAGATAATTTTAAAGTTTTTAAAAATAATCCTTCCGATGAAAACAGTATTAATGAGGATTATATTACCGGTATTATTGAAGATAATAATGGGAACCTCTGGATTTTATCTGGTGGAAATTGTATGAACAAGTGGATTCCCAAGTCTCAGAATTTTATTAGATATAAATTTGAAAATAATAGTGAAAATCTGATTTACCGGCCTGCCAGGATGATGGCAAATGATTCAAAAGGAAACATTTGGATAAGCTCTTTTGACAGGGGAATCCATTGTTTCAATCCTGAATCCGGAAAATTTACGAAATATGACGATCCTTCTATTGATTTCAGGGTTAAATCCTATAAAAGTTTATATATTGATAATCAGGATAAAATCTGGATTGGAGCAGATGGTGGCGGATTTTTTTCCTATGACCCGGTAACAGATAAATTTAAACAATACGGATCAGCAGGTGACGGAAAAGGCACCAATCAAAATCGTATTCTTGATATAATACCGGAAAATGACCAAAATATTTTAATTGCAGTTGATCAGGGGGGGGATAAACCGGTTTAACAAAATTTCTGAGACTTTTGAATATATCAGGAGCGATCCGGCATATGATGAAGGACTTAATAACGACGGGATCTGGTGTTTGCATAAAGACTGGGAAGGGATTTTATGGATAGGTACATCAGGCGGCGGAGTAAATTATTTCAATCCTAAAAAGGGAAAATTTAAACTTTTTAAAGGTCAATATGGTAGTTCCAAGTCATTATCATATGATGTTGTCCTTTGTTTTTATGAAGATTATGAGGGTAAGATCTGGATAGGTACAGATGGTGGTGGGATAAATGTTTATAATCCGGAAAACGGTAATTTTAAGGTATATAAGGATGATCCTTCCAACCCTTTCAGTCTTAGGGGGAATGCAGTACTTTGTATCAACGAAGATAAAGATCATGACCTTTGGATAGGGACATGGGATGCGGGGCTTAGCAGGTATGAAAGAAAAACAGGCAGATTTTTTAATTACTTACCTGAAGAAAACAATCCGTTAAGCATTTCAGGTGAGACAATCTGGAGATCTATTATAGATCATAATAATATACTATGGTTGAGTGTTTTCCAGAAAGGCATCGATTTATTTGACAAAAAGGAAGGAGTGGTCAAACGGTTCATACATAATCCTGATGATCCTTATTCTATCAGTAATAATTCAAGCTGGTTTATGTATGAAGATTCTGAAAAAAACATGTGGATTTGTACCGCAAACAAGCTGAACCTTTTTGATAGACAGACAAATTCATTCAGGGTATTTAATTTTCCGGACAATGAAATACAGGCATTCATCAGAGATATTGACGGTAATATTTGGGTGGGATCCACCTCATCAGGAATATACTATTGTAAACCTGATGGATCAATTATTAAAACGTTTACCATTAAAGATGGCTTACCCAGCAACTCTATAAGAGCAATCATTGATGACAATAATAATGATATATGGATATCTACCACAAATGGCATCAGCCGAATTGACCGTAATACTCAAAAGATCAGTAATTATTCGAAAGAGGATGGTTTACAGGGTAACGAATTTATTAATCAATCATTTCTGAAAACGCGTAAAGGAGAAATATATTTTGGCGGATACAATGGTTTTAACTCCTTTTATCCCGACAGCTTGAAAGATAATAATTTTATTCCTCCGGTTTATATCACCGATTTCCAAATATTCAATAAACCGGTTGTATATGGAGATTTGGAAGGCCAATTTCCAACACACATCAGTGAGGCAAATGAAATAAAACTGAATTGGCGTCAATCTGTCTTTTCATTTTCATTTGTAGCTATAAACTATACCTTTCCCGGAAAAAACCAATATGCATATATCATGGAAGGTTTTGAAGAACAGTGGAATTATACCAATAGCTCCAGGCGATATGTCACATATACTAATCTTGATCCCGGTGAGTATACTTTTAAAGTAAAAGCTTCAAACAATGATGGGATTTGGAATGAAGAGGGAGTATCATTACAAATAATCATTTTACCTCCATGGTGGAAGACATTGTGGTTCAAAATAATTTCTGGTGTCATATTAATTTTATTGATTGCTTATATTTTTCTCTCACGTGTCCGGCAATTAAAGAATCAAAAGATACTGCTGGAAAAATTAGTAACAACAAAAACTGCTGAATTAAGTGAATCAAACACCACAAAAGATAAATTCTTTTCCATTATTGCACACGATCTGAGAAATCCTTTCAATACTATTATCGGATTTAGCGAAATATTATTAGAAAAAATTAGATCTGCAGATGTTGAGTCTCTTGAGGAAACTGCCGTAATAATTAATACCTCTGCTGTTCAAACTTCAAGTTTGCTGGAAAATTTATTGGAATGGGCAAATTCACAAAGAGGCAAAATATCATATAATCCGGTGCCATTTAAACTAATTGAACTTTATAATGAAGAATTAAGAAGGTTGGAGGATATGGCTAAAGAAAAGAATATTGAAATTAAAAGAACCCTTCCTGAAGATTTAACAATTACAGCAGATAAGAATATGATTAAAACCATTTTGCGAAATCTTATTTCAAACGCTATAAAATTTACTCATAAAAACGGCAAGGTGGAAATTAATGCCAGGATCGACAACGAGTATGCAGAAGTATCAGTGTCAGATAACGGCATCGGGATGTCAAAAGAAACCATGTCAAAACTCTTCAGAGTAGATTCTGACCTGTCAATACGTGGTACTGAAAACGAAAAGGGAACAGGTCTCGGTTTAGCATTATGCAAAGAATTTATTGAAAAACACAGTGGGAAAATATGGGTTGAAAGTGAACCTGGGAAGGGGAGTATTTTCAGATTTATTCTTCCTCTGGATTTAAACAATCTACCAAACGTGGAAAGTAAATAGGAGTACGGATCTATTTAAATACGATCTTTACGCTTGCTTCATCATCGATAGTATTACCTTCACTCTCTGCCGGTTTCCATGGCGGCCCCTCCTTAATAAGCCTGATCGCCTCTTCTGAAAATTCATCTCCCGGGCTATTGGTGACTAAGATGGTATCAATAACGCCTGTGGATTTTACTATTAGGTCTAGTTCAACAACGACACTCTGACCTTCAGGCAGAATATCAGGTATACGGATATTTTCTTCAATATACTTATCAAAATTCTCTTGACCGTTTAGAGGTACAGGAGGCAGGTTACTTGTTTGTACTATACTATCAGCGGCTATCATTTCGAGTAGATAACCGGTATCAAGAGCGACTCTGGCGGAAACACCTTTTACGGCCATATCTCCAGGTGCTTCTTGAATTTTCGCTTTTTCAGGGATTATTTTACCACTTACCTGTGTGACAGCTGCTTTTTTTTGTGTGACAAGGGGTTCGTACGCTTTTGCCTGAATTTCAGCTCTTTCCAAAACATTTTCTATTGCTTCTTTATTTGCCTGATCTGCTATTCCGCCTGTAACTGCCATTTCTCTACTTTCAGGTATAAATTCTTCTGCGGATTTTTCTGCAATTGATTCTGGGGGTGATTCTTCAACATCTTGCTCTGCCAATATAACATTTGATTCCTTATTTTCATCTTCAGATTTTTCTTCTATTCCATCAATTACAGGTATCTCTAAAGGTGTCTCATTGACGGCAGATTTGCTGAGTTCCCGTTCTGTTCTGTCTCTTGTACTTATTATATAAACACTGGAAATTATCATAAGAACTGCAACTGAAGCAGCTATCCGGTAGTAGATATATTTCTGTTTCCCTGCAGTCCTGGTTTTAATCTTTTTCCCAAGTATGTCCAGATTATTTTCCAGCTCATCAGGGGATATCTGTGAGAATCCCTCAGTTGCTTCTTCTGCAAAAGGGTCCTTCTGGAGATACCTCTGAAAATTGTTCTCCTCTCTTTTTGTCATCTCACCCCTGATATAACGTATAAAATCAGGAAGAGTGCCTTTTCTATTGTTACCTTTTCTTTTCATTTTTCTCTTCAAGACAAAGTTTCAGATTTCTTTTTCCATTTTGAAGATAACTCTTCACTTTTTTTTCACTTATTCCAAGAGTATCGGCTATTTCCCTGTAACACTTATTCTCGTAGTAAAATTGCCTGATACAATACTTTTGTTTTTCTTTAAGTTTTTCAATACAATCATTTAATGCCTCCTGCATATCCGGTTCATCTCTATCTATAGGATGCATTTCCGATACATTTTCCATAATATTGACGGGATCAGCAGCCCATTCACCAAGTCTTTCTCTCTGTGATTTTGCTGATCTCAATTGCATCAGGCAAAAATTTTTTGTTACCACATGAAGCCAGCTGCTGAAATTTTTAATTTCCTGTTTTGGAATATCCGTTATCAGCTTCTCAAATATCTGCATAACGGCATCCATTGCTTCTTCTCTGTTTTTCAGGTATTTGAGACAAACACCATAAACCAGATGCATATATCTTGTATAAAGTTCTCCAAGTATTTCGAGATTGCCGGTTAACCTGAAAGTTTTAATAAGTTCTTCTTCAGTCTGATCATTATTTCTGTTCAGTTTTATTATAGATGGCATCTGTTTCTTGGAAAATTTATTGGTTACACAAAGTGCCACGGAGAATTTTTTCTGTGTAACTCTGTGTGTTATTTTTTTCTTTCCCTTAAAGATACATTAAAATAAAAAACTGATATGATTCTATGGAATTTGGATATATGCTGCATCATATGGAAAATGTCCAACCAAAAATTTATTAGTCATGAAAAACAGTTTAAAAATTTTCGCAATACTGATTCTTTCATCTTTAATGATTTCTTTTATAGAATCGAGAGTTATTACAGGTAAGATATCAGATAATCAAGGTAATCCACTGGCCGGAGTAAGAATATCTGTTAAGGGATCCCCTACAGGTACAATTTCTGATCTTAAAGGCCATTACAGTATAACAGTTGGCATGCAGGATAAGGTGCTTGTCTTTTCATATCCGGGATATGTTACTGTTGAGAAGAAAATCAGTGGCAGGAAAATAATAAATGTCACTATGATGCCGGAAATTAATATTATACAAGAGATAGCAGTAACAGAATTGAAGTTAAAGAAGGATATGTTCTCAGGTGCAGCACCGGTGGTCACGGGTGTTGCTTACAGGTCGAAAGGCTTTTTCCCAAGGTATAACCCAAATTTCAATACCGAGGGGTATGCTCCCATAGATGAGAACGGATACAAGAATGCAAGAACCAATCCATTATCAACCTTTTCTATCGATGTAGACAACGCTTCTTATTCCAACATACGCAGGTTTATAAACAACGGCAGTCTGCCACCTGCAGATGCAGTGAGAATAGAGGAGATGATAAACTATTTCAGGTATGAATATCCTGAACTAGAAGGAAAACATCCCTTCTCGGTTTATTCCGAAGTAGCTGTTTGTCCGTGGAATACAAAGCACCAGTTATTACAGGTAGGCTTGCGTGGTGAGAGTATTGATAAGTTCTCTTTGCCTCCTTCAAACCTCGTTTTTCTTATTGATGTATCCGGATCAATGAATTCACCAAATAAACTTCCATTGCTGAAATCGGCCTTCGGACTGCTGGTAAATGAATTGCGTCCCCAGGATCGTGTGGCAATAGTTGTTTATGCAGGTGCAGCAGGACTCGTACTTGAATCGACTCCCGGAAACAAGAAAGAGGTGATAATGGGTGCTATAGACAACCTGGAAGCAGGGGGATCGACAGCCGGAGGTGCCGGACTGAGACTTGCATATAAGGAAGCGGAAAAGAATTTTGCAAAAGGTGGAAATAACAGGATCATTCTTGCCACTGATGGTGATTTCAATGTTGGAGAATCAAGCAATGGCAGTATGGAAAGACTTGTTGAAGAAAAACGTGAATTAGGTGTTTTCATTACCGTTCTTGGTTTTGGAATGGGTAACTATAAGGATGATAAAATGGAGATCATTGCCGATAAAGGTAATGGCAATTACTCTTATATTGATAATCTGCAGGAAGCTCGCCGTGTACTTGTCCGTGAATTTGGAGGTACTCTCTTTACTATAGCAAAGGATGTTAAGTTCCAGCTCGAATTTAATCCTGCAAAAGTTGATGCGTACAGGCTTATAGGTTATGAGAACCGACTTCTTAATGATGAGGATTTCAATGATGATACCAAAGATGCAGGTGAAATGGGATCCGGCCACATGGTAACAGCACTGTATGAAATAGTACCTGCAGGCTCGGATGAAGAAATACCTTCTATTGATCCTCTTAAATACCAGGAATCAAGGAAGATAGAAAATAACAAATACAACAATGAGCTTCTGACAATAAAAGTAAGGTATAAGAAACCGGATGGTCGTACAAGCATGCTTCTTGAAAAAGCTGTTAAAGATTTAAGCGTGAAAATTGAAAAGGCCTCTGATAATTTTCGGTTTGCAGCTTCAGTTGCTGAATTCGGAATGATACTGAGAGAATCAGAATTCAAGGGAAATGCTACACTTGAGAGTGCTGAAAAACTTGCATTGTCAGCTAAGGGAAAGGATGAGGAAGGTTATCGGAGTGAGATGATAAGATTGATTAACACTGTCAAGGCTATGCGATTACTGAGTGATAAAAATTGAATGCAACATGTAACTTAATAGTCTGTCTTTATGTTGTATAATAATAACCAAAACAAATCCTTGGATGCTTAAAAATTTCATTATTAATGCCTTCCGCAACATGAGAAAACAAAGTGGATCAGTTATTCTTAATGTTGTTGGGCTCACTATCGGATTAACAACCTTTTTGTTTATTATTTTTTATGTAATTAATGAACTCACCTATGACAGATTTCACAATAATTATGAAAATATATACAGGATTAAGGTTGTGGGTATGTTGTCGGAGGGAGAAATTGACCAGGCAATTAGTGCGGCTCCTATGGCTCAGGCATTGTTAAATGATTATCCCGAAGTTCTTCATGTAACCAGGGTAAGGAGACTGGGAGCATGGTTGATACGATACGGAGATAAGAAATTCAATGAAGACGGAATGATTTTTGCCGATTCAACATTCTTTGATGTTTTCGATTTCCAACTTCTGAAAGGAGATCCCTCCACTGCCCTTGTGCAACCCCGTTCTTTGATACTTACCGAGGAATATGCACTTAAGTATTTTGGTAATGATAATCCTATGGGTCAACAGTTAAGCGTTGAAGAAGATTCAGTATTGTATACAATTACGGGAGTCATGCAGGATGTTCCCGATAATTCACATATGAAGTTCGATATGCTTGCCTCAATGAGTACATATCCGGGAATCGCAAATGATCAATTCTGGCTGAGTCATAACTTCTATACTTATATAGTTGTAAATGAGAATGTTGGTAAGGAACAGATGGAGGAGAAATTACAGGGTTTATTAACAAAATATGTAGGGCCACAGCTCCAGGAATTCCTTGGAATAACTGTTGATGATTTCAATAAAGCAGGTAACTATTTCAGCTATGAACTGGAACCATTGAAAGATATACATCTTAAAGGAGCTCCGCAATATAACATTGAACCTCCCGGATCAATTTCAACAGTATATATTTTCACTGTTGTTGCCATAATGATCCTTGTAATTGCAATAATTAATTATGTCAACCTGGCTACGGCAAAATCTGCAGCAAGAGCCAAGGAGGTAGGAGTGAGGAAAGTTGCAGGAGGTAATAAATCGGGTCTGGTTCTGCAATTCCTTGGGGAATCGGTGATAATTGTGACAATGGCCACCTTGCTGTCCGTTTTACTGATATATTTACTATCCCCAATATTCAATAATCTGATTGGTAAGGAAATATCAATTGCATTGCTAACAAGTATTAAAGGAATATTATTAATTGTTCTATTAATAGTTTTTGTTGGCATTTCGTCCGGATTTTATCCGGCCTTTGTACTTGCTTCCTTCAGTCCTGTTGAGGTTTTAAAAGGAACTCTAAATCCCGGTTCCATGTCAAAAACACTCAGGGGAATACTTGTGGTTTTTCAGTTTATTGTTTCCATTATTATAATAATTGGGTCGTTTATTGTCTACAGTCAATTGAATTTCATGACAAATAAAGATATAGGTTTCGAAAAGGAGAACCTGATTGTAATTCGAAGACCTGATGCTTTTTACAGGCAAATGGAATCATTCAGGACCCAGTTATTACAATTACCGGGAGTGCAGGATGTTGGTTTTAGTTGGGCATTACCGGGCACAACATTCAGCAACAATGGCTTTCTTCTTGACAATGATCCTGAAAAGAATACATATCTTATAAACCAGGCAGGTGTAAGTCTTGATTTTCCACAGACTCTGGGTGTTCAGCTTGTAGAAGGAAGGTTCTTCTCACGAGAATATGGTAGCGATTCATCTGCAATAATTATCAATGAAACAGCAGTTAAATCACTGGGGTTTGAAGATCCATTAGGGAAATACATTTTACAACCCCGGGGTCCTCAGCAGTTCAACAGACTAAAGATAATAGGTGTTATGAAAGATTTTCATATCGAATCAATGCATAAGGCAATCACACCTGTTTGCTTTACTGTTATGAGACCAGGTGGAGGTGACAGGTTTGCAACAGTAAGATTAACCGGGAAAAATATACCTGCTACTTTACAGGAAATAGAAAAAATATGGCAAACATTTACTCCCAAACAGCCTTTTCAATATGATTTTTTCACTGACAGATGGAATAATCTGTATAATGCAGAAATGAAAACAGGAAAGATATTCATCATTTTTTCAGTTCTGGCTGTGTTTATTGCCAGCCTTGGATTGATTGGACTGATTACTTATATAGCGAATAAAAGAACCAGGGAAATAGGAATACGAAAAACGTATGGAGCATCGGCAAGCCTGGTACTCAGCCTTTTATCAAAGGAAGTTTTATACCTTATTCTTATTTCGTCGCTGATAGCCTGGCCAGTTGCCTGGCTTGGTTCAAGATACTGGCTGGAAGGATTTGCAAGTAAAATAAATATTAATCCTCTGATATTTATCTTTGCTACACTTATAGCCCTGGCAATAGGGTGGATATCAATTAGCTACAGGACATTCAGGGCAGCGGCAACCAATCCCGCTGAAGCTTTGAGAATTGTATGAATGATATATCAGGGTTAATGTGATCTGAGGTATCGGTCAATCTCTTTAGCTGCTTTTCTTCCCGATGCTATTGCATTAACAACAAGGCTGGCACCACTTACCGAGTCACCTGCTGCAAATACTTTATCGATATTTGTTGCAAAGTTACTGTTAACCATTACATTTTTCCTGTTATCAAGTTCTACTCCTAAATCTGTTAGCAATCCCTCAAGAACAGGATGATTAAATCCCAGTGCAAGCAATACCAGGTCGGTTTCAATAACCCTTTGTGTTCCCTCTACAGGTTTCATAACATACTTACCATCAGATAATTCCCATTTAACTTCCTCAACTTCTGCTCCTCTGGTTATTTTGCCATCACCTACAAACCTTAATGTTGAAATATTCCAGAGTCTTTCACAACCTTCTTCATGCGAAGTGGAGGTTTTCAGGGTTTTACTGACCCAGGGCCATGGATTATCACTCATTCTTGTTTCAGGAGGTTTTGGAAGTATCTCTATTTGTGTCACGCTGACTGCTTTTTGTCTTATTGCTGTACCAACACAATCTGATCCGGTATCTCCACCACCTATAACAAGAACTCTTTTACCTTCAGTACTTATTGGATTTACATCATTTGAGAATTGTCCTGCATTAATCCTGTTCTGAACAGTCAGAAAATCCATTGCATAATGGATACCTTCGAACTCACTACCTTCTATTTTAAGGGGGCGTGGATTACCAGCACCGATAGCTATACAAATCGCATCAAAATTGTCGAGAAGTTCCTTGCATGGTATATCCCTGCCTATAAATGCACTTGTCTGTATTATGATACCCTTTTTTACAAGCAGATCAAGTCGGCGGTCAACAGTTGCTTTGTTTAATTTAAAATCAGGTATGCCATATCTTAACAATCCTCCTGCTTTATCATCCTTTTCAAAAATAGTAACAAGATGACCTGCTTTATTAAGCATATCGGCAGCAGCCAAACCTGCCGGACCACTACCAATAACAGCAATTTTTTTGTCTGAACGTATTTTTGGAGGATTCGATTTAATATATCCTTCGATAAAAGCTCTTTCAGTTATAGCTACCTCATTTTCACGTATTGTTACAGGTTCCTGGTTGATATTCAGGACACAGGCATGTTCGCAGCTTGCAGGACATATTCTGCCTGTAAACTCCGGAAAGTTGTTTGTTAAACTAAGTCTTTCATAGGCTGCTCTCCAGTCTCCTTTATAGAGTAGATCATTCCATTCAGGTATTAGATTATCGACAGGACAGCTCCAGTGGCAGAAAGGAATACCGCAATCCATACACCGTGATGCCTGAAGCATTCTATCTTCACTGTTCAGGGTCTGTTCCACCTCACTGAAATCACAAATTCTTTCATGAACCGGACGGTTACCTGCCTCTTTCCTGTTTATCTTTAAAAAACCTGTTATATCACCCATGATTCTTGCAGTTTATTTTACAACTATTCAATTGCCTGTGCCAAATTCAACATCCATTTCAACATCTGCAATCTTCTTCCTTATTTCTTCAAGCTTTTGTTCCTCGAGAACCTTTTTATAATCATAAGGTATAATCTTAATGAACATTGGAATATATTTTTCCTGGTCATCAAGTATCATCTTTGCCTTAGGACTTGATGTGAACATGTAATGGCGCGATATAAGGTCAATCAGTTCTTTAATATCATTATGGTCTTCGACAAGGGATAATTCAACCATTCCCATGTTACAATAATAGTCGAAATCTTCTGATTCATTGAGAACATATGCAATACCTCCACTCATTCCTGCAGAAAAGTTACTTCCGGTCTTCCCGAGGACAACTACTCTTCCCCCAGTCATATATTCACAGCAGTGGTTACCCACTCCTTCCACTACAGCCAATGCACCACTGTTTCTTACACCAAATCTCTCTCCTGCAATACCCGATGCGTAGAGTTCTCCTCTCGTAGCACCGTAAAGCACGGTATTACCAATAATTATATTCTCATGAGGTTTAAATGTTGATCCCTTGGGAGGAACGACAATGATTCTCCCTCCTGAAAGTCCTTTTGCCAGATAGTCATTTGCATCTCCTTCCAGTAACATTTCTATTCCCGGTGAAAGAAATGCTCCGAAGCTTTGACCTGCTGATCCTGAAAATCTGCATTTTATTGTACTATCGGGTAATCCTTTTGAACCATACCTGGCGGCAATTTTCCCTGATAGCATGGCTCCGGTTGTCCTGTCTGTATTTCTGATATTCCTGAATAATTCAACCGGTTGTTGATTTTCCAGTGCTTCATTTGCTTCCTCAATAAGACCAATATCGAGTATGTTATCCAACTTTTTATCCTGACAATCAACGCAATGCATTGCATTAGTCTTGGATTCTTCCGGCATGGTAAGCAGGCTTGTCAAATCGAGGTTTTTTATTTTCCAGTGATCCACATCATAATTACGTTCAAGGAGATCGACTCTTCCTATTATCTCATCGAGGCTTCTGTATCCCATCTCAGCAAGATATTCACGTACATCTTCTGCAAGGAATCTGAAATAGTTAATCAGGTAATCGGCTTTTCCCATGAATCTTTTCCTGAGTTCGGGATTCTGGGTTGCCACGCCGGAAGGACATGTATTAAGATGGCATTTACGCATCATCACACATCCGAGTACCACAAGGGCGCTTGTTGAAAATCCATATTCTTCTGCACCCATTAAAGCAGTCATTACTATGTCCAATCCGGTTTTTATCTGACCATCTGTCTGGAGTTTCACTTTTTTTCTCAGGTTATTCATCACAAGTACCTGTTGTGTCTCTGAGAGTCCAAGTTCAAGTGGCAGGCCGGCATGTCTTATTGATGATGCCGGACTAGCTCCCGTTCCGCCTTCAAATCCGCTTAGGGTAATCAGATCGGCACCAGCTTTTGTGACCCCGGCAGCAATTGTACCAACACCACTTTCAGATACTAATTTGACACTTATTTTTGCAGCAGGATTAACATTTCTCAGGTCGAAAATAAGTTGAGCCAGATCCTCAATAGAGTAAATGTCATGATGCGGCGGTGGTGAAATAAGAGTGATACCCGGGATTGAATATCTCGTTTTTGCAATTATTTTGTCGATCTTATGACCGGGAAGCTGTCCTCCTTCACCGGGTTTAGCTCCCTGGGCAATTTTTATTTGTATTTCATCGGCATTGACAAGATATTCTGCTGTTACCCCGAACCTTCCGCTCGCGATCTGTTTAATGGAACTCCTTGTACATATACCGTCTTCACAGGGAGTAAACCTTTCAGGATTTTCACCTCCTTCACCTGTATTACTGCGACCTCCGATACGATTCATTGCAATAGCCAGAGTCTTATGTGCCTCAATGCTAATTGACCCATATGACATTGCACCTGTAACAAAACGTTTCATTATATTCTCTGCAGGTTCAGTCTCTTCTACCGGAATAGGATTTTTCTTTATTTTTAATAATCCCCTTATAAACAGAGGGAAGGAGGTATCGTTATTCACACGTTTGCAAAACTCCCGGAATTTTTCACGGTCATTTGTTCTTGTACTCCATTGCAGGAGAGCAATAGTCTCGGGATTCCATGCATGTTGTTCTCCATGTTTTCTGTAAGAATAGATACCATCAATAAGAATTTCAGGTTGATATTCCTCAGTAAACGCTCTTCTGTGAGGTATTAATACCTCTTCGGCAATCTCGTTCAATCCGATACCTCCTATCCGCGATATAGTACCGGCAAAGTATTTGTTTATTACATCCGGATCTATTCCAACAGCTTCAAATATCTGGGAAGAGCGATAACTTCTGAGGGTACTTATCCCCATCTTTGATATTATTTTCAGAATCCCTTTGTTTATTGAGTTTATGTAATTTGTCTCTGCCTTCTGGTAATCCTGCTGTATGGCCTTTTCCTTTACAAGTCTATCAATGATTGCAAAGCTCATATACGGATTAATAATACTTGCCCCGTATCCGAAGAGTAATGCAAAGTGCATCACTTCATGTGGTTCAGCACTCTCCACGACAATATCGATCTGCATCCGTTTACGTTTTTCAATAAGGTGGTGGTGTATAGCTGAAACTGCCAGCAATGAGGGTATAGGAGCATGATTCTCATCAATACCCCTGTCTGATATTATTATATAATTCTTGCCTTCATCAACCGCCTTTTCAGCATCGAGGCAAAGCTGGTCAACTGCACTCCGGAGTCCTTCCCCACCTTTATCTGCATCAAAGTGCATTACAAGGTTTGCTGCAGAGAACTTTTTATATCTCAGGTTTTTTACTACCTGAAAATAGGTGTTGGATATAACAGGATTCCTGAAGCGCACCATCTTTACATGGTCAGGTGATTTGTCAAGCAGGTTTTGCTGAAGTGAACCCAGATAACCTGACAGGGTCATTACCAGCTCTTCCCTGATAGGATCAATAGGAGGATTTGTGACCTGTGCAAAAAGCTGTTTGAAATAATTGAACAACCGGTACGGTTTCCTGGATAGAACAGCAGGAGGAACATCATTTCCCATTGAACCTATAGGTTCTCGTCCCGTAGCTGCCATTTCGCTGATGATCTTTTCGATATCTTCCCTTGAATAGTTAAATGAGGTAATGTAGTTTTCATATTCCTGTCCGAGATCAGGTGTTACTACCTGGCCGGTCTCGATCTCTTCCAGATTAACCATATTCTGCTGAATCCAGCTTCCGTAAGGGAATTCACCGGCAAGTTTGGCTTTGAGTTCATTGTCATGGATGATAGTACCAGCCTCAGTATCAACAAGAAGCATTTTGCCTGGTTTAAGTCTTCCTTTTTCCCTTATCTCTTCAGGTTTAAATAATTGTACTCCTGTTTCCGAACCCATTACGATAAGATCATTATCTGTAATAAGGTATCTTGATGGACGCAGACCGTTTCTGTCGAGCATGCCGCCTATATAACGACCATCTGAAAAAATAAGGGAAGCAGGGCCATCCCAGGGTTCCATGAATGTAGAATGATAATGATAAAAAGCCCTTAGCTCAGGTGAAATTGGATTTTTGATATTGAAAGATTCAGGTATCAGGATCGACATAGCATATGGAAGCGATTTACCACTCATTACAAGAAATTCAAGAACATTGTCAAGTGATGCAGAATCGCTTTTCCCGGGTTCTATTATAGGGTATATTTCAGAAAGGTCACCCAGCTTATCCGATTTAAGTAAAGACTCCCGGGCTTCCATCCATAGCCTGTTTCCACGAATAGAGTTTAATTCACCATTATGTCCGAGCATCCTGAATGGTTGTGCAAGATCCCAGCTTGGGAATGTATTTGTACTGAACCTTGAATGAACAAGTGCAATAGCACTCTGAAGACGATCATCAGTCAGATCTGTATAGTAATCCCTGAGTTGCAGAGAGGTCAGCATTCCTTTATATATCAACACTTTAGTAGAAAGATTGGGTATATAGAAATTACTTTTCCCGTTAATATCTGAATTACGGATTATTCTTTCAGCACGTTTACGAATGATGTAAAGTTTACGTTCAAGCTCCTCCTGTGGAATATCTGATTTTAACAGTATCTGTTTTATATGAGGTTCGGCGGCAAGTGATATTTCGCCAAGAACTGAAC
>CAZTXH010000004.1:18919-20252 GCA_964617415.1 uncultured Rikenellaceae bacterium
GTTACGAGGGACTTCCCGAAAGCCAATAAAATTTACATTCTCTTCCTCAATAATATTGAGCAGTATCTCCTCACATTTTGATGCATCTTCACTATCTTTCGGAAGAAAGAGAAGACCTGTTCCAAATTGTCCCTGCGGAGGCAATGAGTAACCCTGGATAAGATAAAAATCACGTGGAACTTGTATCATGATGCCTGCTCCATCACCGGTTCTGCTGTCAGCTCCTTCAGCTCCCCTGTGAGACATATTAATCAGAGTCTCAAGACCCTGGCTGATAATGGAATGTAATTTCTTGCCTTTGAGATGTGCAACAAAACCTATCCCGCAGCTGTCATGTTCAAATTCCTGCCTGTATAATCCCCCATCTTTTGGTCGTTCAGCTTTCATCCTGTTCTCCTTTTTTATTAATTTAAAAAAACCGTTCTCTGCTTTCTAGAGAACGGTTATCCCAGATCCAATTCTACATACCATTCTCATTCTTTTCCAGTAAGCCTTTGTACAAGAAATAATGATAATATGGTTTTATTCTTTTTCATTTTAACAATATGATGCAAATATATTATTTATTCTTACAGATTAATGCAAATTTCAGGAAAATTATTAATAATTGTAAAAAATTTTCAACATTAATTATAAACTTAATAATTAGTGTTGATTTATGACTAATACTTTTATTTGTCTTTCGGAACATTAGGATCATTATATTTGTCAACCAGTGAGTGTAAAAGAATTACAGTGCACAGGTTATAAAAGTGAAATAACCAGGAATAAAAGAGATGAAAAAACCCGAAAATCTTGCTCTGATAATCTTTGGAGCTTCAGGTGATCTCACTTCAAGAAAGATTATCCCGGCCCTCTTTTCATTGAAGTTACAGGAACTGTTACCTGAAAGATTTGTCATAATAGGAGTGGGCAGGGCTCCTTTTACCAATGAAGATTTCAGGAACAAAATGGTGGAGAGCATAAAGGCTTTTTCAGATGAGAAGGATGCGGATGAGCAGCAGATAGAATTATTTACCGGGCTTATTTCTTATCTGAAAATTGATAATAATAATCCCGGAGACTTTCAAAAGCTAAAGGAGAATCTGCTGAAATTCGATAAATCTCATGGTATAGCAGGTAATTACATTTTCTACATGGCTACCCCACCAGTTGTTTATAGTACTGTATCTGAATATCTTGCCAGGGTGGGTTTGGCAAATCAGTCAAAAGGATTCAGGAGATTTATTTATGAAAAACCATTTGGTTATGATCTTGAATCTGCCAGTGCTCTTAATCGTATGTTACATGAAATAATAGGTGAGGATCAGATCTACAGGATAGACCATTACCT
>CAZTXH010000005.1:0-17322 GCA_964617415.1 uncultured Rikenellaceae bacterium
CATTACCATTGCATCATATAACTCAGCAAGCTCAACAATTCTTTTAATTGGAGCAACATTACCATCCATGGAGAATACTCCATCAGTGACTATTATTCGGAAACGTTGAGCTTTTGCCAGTTTCAATTGTTTCTCAAGATCCTCCGTATTTGCATTTTCATACCTGTATCTTTGAGCTTTACAAAGACGAACACCATCTATTATGGAAGCATGATTAAGTGCGTCAGAAATTATTGCATCCTCGGCTGTGAGCAAAGGTTCAAATACACCCCCGTTGGCATCGAAACAGGCAGCATATAGTATTGTATCTTCGGTGTTGAAGAATTTTGCAATTTTTCTCTCAAGTTCCTTATGAAGATCGGTTGTTCCACAGATAAATCTCACTGACGACATACCATAACCATGATCTTCGAGGGCAGCTTTTGCAGCTTCTACAAGATCAGGATTATTTGATAGCCCGAGATAATTGTTAGCACAAAAATTCAGTACTTTCTGTCCTGTATCAAGCACAATTTCAGCACCCTGAGGGGAGGTGATGATCCTTTCGTTTTTATAGAGCCCGGCATCCCGGATCTCGTCAATGATCTTTGTCAGATGTTTTTGGTAGTCTTTATACATATAATAATTATTAATGAATGTAGGAATGATTAGTTCAATCCCAGTTAAGAATCACTTTACCGCAATTTCCTCCTTCCATGATATCGAAACCCTTCTGAAAGTCATCAATATAAAATCGATGGGTAATAACAGGATCCAGGTTTATGCCTCCAATGATCATCATTTCCATTTTATACCATGTCTCCCACATCTCTCTGCCATATATTCCTTTCATAGTGATGGCTTTGAAAATGATTTCGCTCCAGGGTACTTCGAAATCAGATGGGAGAATTCCCAGAAGCGAAATTGACGAACCATTATACATATTACTTATCATTTCGATGAAGGCCTTGGGGGAACCTGACATTTCAAGCCCGACATCAAAACCCCTCATACCCAGTTGCTTTACAGTGTCAGATATTTTTTCACCACGTGTGGGATTAACAGTGAGTGTTGCACCCATTTTCTTTGCAATATCGAGGCGATAATCACTTAGGTCACTGGCTACAATAAATCTTGCTCCGGAGTATTTTGCAATGGCAATAGCCATGCTCCCTATCAAACCAGCTCCTGTAATAAGTACATCTTCTCCAAGAAGGGGAAATGAGAGGGCAGTATGTGTTGCATTGCCAAAGGGATCCATTATTGCAGCCCATTCGTCAGGTATCCTGTTATCGAGAGGCACCACGTTTGAAGCAGGTATCCTTACATATTCAGCAAATGATCCGTCGAGATGAACACCGATGCCCACAGAATTTTCACAAACATGTTCTTTTCCCCTCCGGCAGTTACGGCAATGACCACAGGCAAGATGTCCTTCACCGGTAACCCTGTCACCAATTTTTAAGTTTGTGACACCGGCACCTTTTTTCTCGATATAGCCCATATATTCATGTCCGATTACTATTGGTGTCTTTATTGTCTTCTGCGACCATTCATCCCATTTATAGATATGAAGATCTGTCCCGCAGATTGCAGACTTCCTGACTTTTATTATTACATCATTTACTCCTGGCTCCGGAATGGGAACCTCCTGCAACCATAAACCTCTTTCAGGACGAACTTTTACAAGAGCTTTCATCATTTTCATATCGAAATGTATTATAGCATTATGAAATTCAGGTTATATACAAAGTTAATTAAATATGAGGTATGTAAATATGAAACTTGT
Organism: uncultured Rikenellaceae bacterium; assembly: GCA_964617415.1. GTDB lineage: Bacteria > Bacteroidota > Bacteroidia > Bacteroidales > VadinHA17 > LD21. The sequence goes on from CAZTXH010000005.1 coordinate 1,769, forward strand.
CATCCTGTTATATATGACAAGGTTTAGCTATCTTTGTATAGTTACAATTGAATATATACAATATGCAACAAGTACGGGTAAGGTTTGCTCCTAGTCCTACAGGTCCTCTTCACATAGGAGGAGTGAGAACAGCACTTTATAATTATCTCTTTGCAAAAGGGAATAATGGTGCTTTCATACTCAGGATAGAGGATACCGATAAAGCAAGATTTGTTGAGGGTGCAGAGGAATATATTATCGAATCACTGAAATGGTGTGGTATTATAGTTGATGAGGGAGTCAACGAAGGAGGAGATTATGGCCCTTACAGGCAGAGTGAAAGAGTGCATTTATACAAGCAATATGCTGATATACTGGTTGATAAAGGTCATGCATATTATGCATTTGATACTCCCGGCCAGCTTGAAAAGCTGAGAAATGAGGCAGCCAAAGAAGGAAAATCATTTATCTATAATGCGTTAGTAAGGGATGGATTACAAAACTCACTTTCTCTGCCTGAAAAAATGTGGAAGAATCTTATAGAAAAGGGAGAACCCTATGTGATCCGTTACAAGATGCCGCCGGATGAAGAGATTCATTTTGATGATCTGATCCGGGGAAATATTGTTGTAAACACCAGCACACTCGATGATAAGGTTCTGTTTAAATCGGATGGATTACCAACCTATCACCTGGCTAATATTGTAGATGATCACCTTATGGAAATAAGCCATGTTATCAGGGGTGAAGAATGGCTCCCATCTCTTCCCCTGCATGTCATGCTATATCGTTCCTATGGATGGGATACCCCGCTCTTTGCTCACCTTCCACTCTTGTTGAAACCAAGTGGAAAAGGGAAATTAAGCAAACGTGATGGTGATAAAATGGGATTTCCTGTTTTTCCTCTTTTCTGGCCTTATGGCGAAACAGCGAAAGGGTACAGAGAAGAGGGTTATTATCCTGAAGCTTTTATAAATATGCTTGCACTTCTGGGATGGAATCCCGGAACAGAAAAGGAAATATTCAGTATGGAAGAACTTATTAAGGACTTCTCTATTGAGAGAGTTCATAAGTCGGGTTCAAAGTTTGATCCTGAAAAAGCAAAATGGTTCAACCATTATTATCTGCAATTAAAAGATAATAACCAGCTGGCTCTTGAGTTCAGGGATTATCTGAGAGCACAGGGTCATCATCACGATATAGGAGATCTTGAAGAAGTAATAGGTCTTGTAAAGGAAAGGGTAAGCTTTGTTAAAGATTTATGGCATGAAACAGATTTCTTCTTCAGAGAGCCGGAATCATACGACAGCGAAGTGATTAGGAAAAGATGGCTGCCTGAAACACCCTCACAATTAATTGAATTGATTGAACTTCTGAAAGGAATTGAAAAATTCACACCTGAAGTAACAGAAAAAGCAATTAAAGGCTGGATTGCAGAAAAGGGATACAATACAGGAGCTGTAATGAATACTTTCCGGCTGGTAATAGTTGGTGCATCACGAGGTCCGCATATGTTTGATATTATTTCCTGGATTGGCAAGGTGGAGACTATTAAACGTATAGAAAAGGGCATTTCTGTTATTGGAAGTCTGTTATAATGAATCTTCCCGCAACAGACGATTATATTGATATCCATACCCACGGAGCAAAGCCAGTCCCGGGACTCTTCTCTGTTGAAGTGCTTATGGCCCATGAAGAAAAACTCCCGGCAGAGACACCGGGTCTCGCATTCACTTATGGTATACATCCATGGTATCTTGATGAATCAAATCATAACAGACTGCTGGCCTCTGTAATTAAAACAGTAGTTGATCCACTTGTCATTGCCGTCGGGGAAGCAGGTTTTGATAAAATAAAAGGTCCTTCAATGGAACTTCAAAGAAAAACCTTCGAAGAACAGGTCATCATTGCCGAAGAATTTAAAAAGCCGGTAATTATACATTGTGTGAGAGCATGGGAGGAATTGCTCAGGGTATATAAAAAGCTCAAACCGGAATTACCATGGCTGGTACATGGCTTCAGGGGAAATAAAGATCTTGCCATGCAACTGATTTCCAAAGGCATGTATATATCATTCTGGTCTGATTTTATTCTGAAACAGGAGTCATCGGATCTAATAAAAAGCCTGCTCATAGAAAGGATATTTCTTGAAACCGACGGAGCTGATGTGAATATTGCAGATATATATAATAAAGTATCCTCAGATCTCGAAATATCTGAAGATAAACTTAAAAAACAAATATTTCTTAACTTTTACAGTTTCTTTAATTTATGTCCTTAGTGTTCTTCGTGTGTACTTTGTGTCCTTTGTGGTTAAGAAAAAGATCAATAAACCACAAAGAGCACTAAGGTTAAGTCACGAAGGACACGAAGAAATGTCTGTTGAAATGGATAGCTGGTTATCAAGAACTGAATTGCTTATCGGAAAAGAGAAGCTTGCCAAGCTTAAATCAGCCAGAGTACTTGTTGTCGGCCTTGGGGGAGTAGGGTCATATGCCGCTGAGATGATATGCCGTGCAGGAATAGGTTCCATGACTATTGTTGATGGTGATACAATACATGTATCGAATCTGAACAGGCAACTATTGGCTCTTAATAGTACAAAAGGATCGTCAAAGGCAGAGTTAATGGGATCGAGGTTGCTGGATATTAATCCTTCGCTGAAACTGACAATAATAAATGAATATATACGTGATGAAAGAATGATCGAAGTGCTTAATGCCGGGTATGATTATATTGTTGATGCTATTGACACCCTATCGCCGAAGGTCTTCCTGATTTATCATTCCTTACAGAGGAATTATAAGGTCGTAAGTTCCATGGGATCAGGAGGCAAATTTGATCCTTTAAGTATAATTGTCAGCGACATTTCAGAAACAACAAACTGCAACCTGGCAAGGATGCTTCGAAAACGTCTTCACAGACTAGGTATAAAAGAAGGGTTTACTGCAGTTTATTCTCCTGAGATTATTGATAAGAAGAAGATTGTCCAGGCAACAGGTGAACGGAATAAAGCATCTGTTGTTGGGACAATCTCATATATACCTGCAGCTTTCGGGATAGCCTGTGCTTCGGTTGTTATCCGTGACCTTGGAGGTTAATCTTTTACCCGCCTGAAAATCAAATATGCAGGAATACCTGCAAGTACTGTAAGTATTGCTATTGATGATTCAAAGGGCCTTTCAAGAAATGAAAGAACAAGAATGAGTATACCTGTACTTATATATATGATCTGTGTTAAAGGAAATCCCTTTAATCGAAGTGCTTGTGGATTTTTCTTTCGTAATATCCAAATACCTACTACGGTTAAGACAGGAAATATACCAAGCGCAAATCCCATATAGGTAAGAATCTGCTCAAATGAACCGGAGAGAACAAGAATGATTGCGATGAGACATTGTAACAATATTGAATTTGAAGGTACGTTGAATCTTGGATGTATTTTTGCCACTGACCGGAAGAAAAGCCCGTCATTGGCCATCGAATAATAGACTCTCGGGCCAATGATAATAAAAGCGCTCAGTGATGAGAAAAGGGCAAAACCAATAAGTAATGAAAATAGAATCTCTGCTGATTTACCGAACAGATTCCCCATTGCGAGTCCTCCTACCGATATTACTCCCTTCATCTCTTCAGGATTTATGCCATAAACATAGATGAAATTAAGTGCCAGGTAAAGTAAAATCACTATACCTGTCCCATATATCAATGATCTGGGAAGTGTTTTTGAAGGATTCTTTATCTCTGCACCAATATATGTTGAGGCATTCCATCCGCTGTAGGCAAACATAATCCACATTAGTGAAAGACCTATAGTCTTCCAGCCTGCAAATCCCGGGTTGATAATGTTTCCCCTGCTGAAATGTTCCATATCACCATTCCCTGATAATAATCCGGCGAAAATCAGGACAACAATCAGAAGGACTTTAAGTATTGTCAGTACATTCTGGACTCTTGTACCGGTTTTTAATCCACGGTAATGGATAAAGGTAAAAATCAGGATCACGCTTATTGAAATAATTTTTCCTGCAGCTATTTCATTCATTATTCCTTCTCCGGAGAGCCATTCAGGCAATGCAGGAACTGCTCTCATGAAATATTCACTGAATCCCATCGCCGATGCAGCTATTGGTGCAGAAAAACCTACAACAAAGGAGACCCAGCCACTGAGAAAGCCGAATAGAGGATGATAGAGCCTTGAAAGGAAGAGATATTCTCCACCGGCACCTGGCATGGCAGCTCCCAGTTCACCATAGGATAAGGCGCCACATAGGGCTATAATACCACCAACAACCCATAATGAAATCATTAGCACAGGATCATTCAAACCCGACATCAGCAATCCTGATGTGGTGAAAATACCTGCCCCGATCATATTTGCGATAACAATATTGGTAACCGGAAACAGACCCAGCTTTCTCTGGAGCTTTTCTTCAGCCATAAGCGGGATCAGTTAATTCTCTGCTTTTTTGTAACTGATGGAAACACCTGCACCGGCGTTGTTAATAGTGGTATCATAATTATCAAGGCTTCTTACATAATCAAGAAAAATACCTTGTCCACTGTACCTGCCATAACCCCTTCCCGATACATTGTGTGCTGTAAAGCATCCGCCCGCCTTCAACTTTGGATCGATATCAATGAAATAGTTTTTATACCATTCCTTGTCAGCATCACTGAATACAAAGTCAAAAGGACCCTTAAGTTCCTTTACCAGCTGATGTGCATCTGCAAGTCTTGCATCGATATAATCTGATAAACCGGCCTCCTTAAAATTCTGAAGAGCTTCCCTGTGTCTTCTTTCATCAATTTCTATGGTGATAAGCTCTCCTCCTGTCTTGCTTAAGGCCCAGGCTATCCATATTGCTGAATGCCCCGTAGAGGTGCCAATTTCAAGAGCACTTTTGTAGTTATTCTTTATGATGATGTCATATAATAATTTACCGTCAGAGGCTGGGACATTCATATTGTACCATCTGCGGGAATGCTCATCCAGGAATTTTCTGACCTTGGCATCAAGTTCCGGATTTTCATTTTTCTTCTGGGCTGAAACCGGGGAAATTATAAGGTATGATCCCAGTAGAATAGCCATCATGATCATTGAAAATTCTCGTTTTATCATATTGTTAAAGATTAATTTATAAAGTAAATCTATAACTATTTGACATTTCCCGGTTGTATAACATTCCAAAAAAATGTTAAATCAAGGGAATACCGTATATATGAATATGTTTTCTTTGTATAGTTTAGTTAAAATATTATGCGAAAAATTATTCATTCTATTTCTGAAAAATTGAAACAAAGAACAATAAATTATTCACTTCTCCTTGTAATAACATCTCTGGCACTGTTCAATGTTATCCTTCACCTGGATGTATCGTATAATCTTGAATATCACCGGGATGAGCTTCTTTATTTCAGCTTGGGTATGCACCCCGGATTTGGCTATGCCACAGTACCGCCACTTATTGGATGGATAGCCTGGCTGATGCAGAATATTTTTGGTTATTCCCTTTTTGCGGTCAGAATTTTTCCTGCATTGATGAGTGGTGTTATGGTAATCCTCATCTCTGCTATTGCAAGGGAACTTGGGGGATCTGTTTACTCGAGAATCCTGGCTGCCATAGGAATTATCATTTCAGGAATTGGTCTGAGAACATTCCTTTTATATCAACCAGTTCACATTGACCTGGTATTGTGGACACTTTCATTTTACCTTGTGATAAGATATATCAACACAAAAGCAGAACGGTATCTTATTCTTTTTGGAGTTACTGCAGGAATGGCTTTACTGAACAAATACCTTATAGGATTGCTGTTTTTTTCATTTCTTATAGTAATTCCATTAACCCAATACAGGGATATATTCCGAAAAGGTAAGTTCTGGATCGGAATCCTGGTTGGTACAATAATTTTCCTTCCAAATCTTTTATGGCAGATCATCCACGGATTGCCTGTTATCAATCATTTGTCAGATCTTGCCAGGTTTCAGCTTGTCAATGTAAATAAAACAGCTTTTCTTGCCGATCAGTTATTCAATCCGATGGCTGCATCTGTATTGACTGTTGCAGGGATAATTTATCTTTTTATTGACAAAAATGTACAGAAATTCAGGTTCCTTGGAGTAATCTCTTTGTTGATTATAATGATTCTTATGTTTTTACAGGGGAAAAGCTATTATACAATAGGAATATTCCCGTTATTGATTGCGGCCGGAGCAGTCTGTTTTGAAAAATTACTAAAGAAATTGTGGTTGAGGATTTTATTGATAGCAGTCTTGATAATTATTACATTACCTCTGGCACCTAATGGTATTCCGGTCTATAAACAAGACAAACTAATATCCTATTTTAAGAATCTGGGAAATAAATACGGGATAACTTTTATTTGCAGGTTTGAGGATGGTTCAATCCATTCATTACCTCAGGATTATGCTGATATGCTGGGTTGGGAAGAGCTGACTCTTGTTACAAATAAAGCCTGGCAGATGATTCCTGATAAGGAAGCAGCGATTATATATTGCGAAAACTATGGACAGGCAGGCGCAATTACAATTATTGGGAAAAAATACGGTCTTCCGGAAGTTATATCCTTCCATGAAAGTTACCGTTACTGGTTACCGGATAAATTTGATCCTGATATCACTTCTATGATTTATATAAAATTTGAAATGGGAGATGATATAAGGCAACTTTTTCAAAAGATAACTATTGTGGGTAGTATTTCGAATCCTGATGCCAGAGAATATGGCACAAAGGTTTATCTGTGTGAATACCCTGTAATGAGTTTCAACAAATTCTGGATTGAAAGAATAACGGGGATAAAATAATAGTACCAAATGATTAATTTGTTGTTTATAAAAATGGACTGGTAATAATTTTATATTTTTATACCGGGGACTCTCCGGTTATTAACCATCAATTATTAGCAAAATGAACTTTTCAGATTTTATAACACACCATGGGAAAAGAGTGAATAAAGAAGCTTTTCTTCACCTTATTCAGGTATCGAAGATTGACGAAACTGTGAGTAAAGAGGAACTTGCACTTCTTCATAAAGAAGGCAGGAAATTCGGGCTCACCGATCCTGAAATTGACCGGATGATAGAGTCTGAAAGATACCATCACTATCATCAACCCTATAGCCTCCAGGAGAAATTTGATCATCTGTACCAGGTTGCCCAGATGATACTTGCTGATGAAGTTGTACATGAAAGAGAGAAGAAGATGTTACGCAAATTTGCTATCGAAGCCGGATTCGATGATAAAACCACAGAAAAGCTTATTAATTTGCTCTTAAAAGGCGTTAAGAATAATGAATCTGAAGAACATCTGCTGAGAGAATTCAAAAAGAAACACCTGTTCAAAGACTGAAACTGATTCATTGTCAATCCCCTGGTACTTCCCCCATTATTGAGGTATTTTAGTTAAAAAATTTGTTTAGTATCTAAACAATTAATAATTTTGTTTAGCACATAAACAAATATACTATGAATGCCGAATTACAATATCTGATTGACCAGTTTCTCAGGATCCTTCATCTATATTCTGTCATTTCGCGGAGGCCGGTTGACTATGGGACTGGTGACCTGCTATATTTTACTGAGATACATACTATTACCACCTTGAGACAGAACAAGGAGATTAATATGACACATCTTGCAGAAAAAATGGGCGTGACAAGAGGGGCAATTTCCCAGACAATACGAAAGCTGGTAAATAAGAACCTGGTGATAAAGTTAAATACCAACAATAGAAAGGAATTTAACCTGAGACTCACTGAAAAGGGACAGATTGCATATAAAGGACAGATGTCATTTCAGAGAGAGATATTCACATTTGCTGAAACCCTTTATGAAAGAGGATCAGAACGCGACAGGGAAATGGTAAAACGACTCTTTGAAGCAATAATTTTCAATATGCAAGAGAGATTGAAAGACCAGGAAAAACCCAAAAATATTCAATAAGAATAGAGATTCTCCTCTCCTGGCAGAACTAGCTATGTGAACATTAAATTAATCACACATGAAAACCAGAATATACCTAGTTGTAATATTATTAATTCCATCATTACTAAGAGGGCAGCCTGTACTGGATGACTATACCAGTTATGGTCTTGATAACAATCTTGCTCTGAAACAAAAGGAATCAGATTATAAAAAGAGTCTGGAGGCGTTAAGGGAGTCACGTGGATTATTTTATCCGGGTATTAGTTTTAATGCTAGATATACTATCTCAGAGGGGGGACGTGTTTTTGATATTCCCATTGGCGATCTTCTAAATCCGGTTTATGCCACACTGAACAGTCTCCTCTCAACAAACCTCTTTCCAGTAATTGATAACCAGCAGGTGAAATTCCTGCGTCCCACTGAGCATGAGACAAAAGTACGGGTTATACAGCCGCTTTTCAACACCGATATTTATTACAATTCCAGAATAAGAAAGGAAATGACAATTATCGGCGAGATGGATGTTGATCAGTACAGGAGGGAACTTACAGCCGAAATAAAAAAGGCATATTATAATTCTGTTATGGCCGATGCCATTTTGAATATGTTAAATGATACCCGTAAATTACTTGTGGAGAATGTCAGGGTTAATAGGAAGCTTATAAATAACGACAAGGTAACAGCTGATTATCTGTATCGTTCAGAGGCTGAGCTCAACAAATTTGACCAGGAGCTTGAGAATGCCAGGAAGAACAGGGAAGTTGCTATTGCTTATTTTAATTTCTTGTTAAACAGACCTTTGACTGACACTATCATTATTCAGTATCCGGCTCAGTTTCCTTCACTGTCGGAATTGACAGGAAACTATACATTAACAGCACTTGAGAACAGGGAAGAGATCAGGAAACTTGAGAATTATAAAAAAATATCAGGGCTACAGGTAAAGATGAACCAATCGCAAAAGTTACCCGACCTTTATGCTGTTGCCGACTACGGATTTCAGGGTGAGGAATATGAATTCAACAGCGAACAGGATTATATGCAGGCATCTGCAGTCCTTACCTGGAATCTTTTTGAGGGATTTTCCAATAAAGCCCGGATACGTCAGGCAATAATCCAGAAGGAAATGGCTGAAACACAGCTTGAAGAGGCAAAAAAACAGATTGAACTGCAGGTTATAGGTGCAGTAAGTGAACTGTCAACTGCAGATAAGGGAATAGCGGCAGCTGAGAGCCAGCTGAAAAATGCCCGGGAGGGTTACAGGATAGTGGAAAAAAAATATGGTGAAGGAGAGGCCAGCCTGATCGAATATATTGACGCAAGGACAAGCATGACACAGGCAGAAGAGAATCTTATTATTTCCAGGTTTCAGTACCTGTCGGCTTTTGCTGAATTTGAAAAAATAACCGCAATAGATATAACAAAATAAACATTTTATTATGAAGAAAATAGTATTGTTGATATTCTTCTCACTATTGTTATTTGCAGGATGTAGACATAGGGTTGAGATAAGTCCAAAGGAGGAAGTCACAAGAGTAAAGGTTGTTGAAATCACTCCGGATTCTGCAGCTGTATCCATTCATTCAAACGGAATACTGGCTTCTGCTGAGGAATTGAAACTCTCCTTCAAAACAGGAGGTATTGTTGCCAGGGTTAATGTGAAGGAGGGAGACAAAGCAGGGAAAGGAGATGTTCTTGCAGAGCTTAATTTATCTGAGATAAAGGCCAATGTAGATCTTGTACGGAGCGGGTATGAAAAAGCAATTCGAGACTGGACACGGGCAAAAAACCTTTATAATGATACTGTTGCTACACTGGAGCAGTATCAGAATGCAACAACAGCTCTTAATGTTGCTAAGTCAAATCTCGAAATTGCAACTTTCAACCTCAATCATTCCACCATAAAAGCTCCAGGCGAGGGTGTAGTACTGAAACAGCTTGTAAAAGAAAACGAACTTGTTGCAGCAGGTTATCCGGTATTTCTTTTTGGTACAAAGGGGAAATTCTGGAAGGTAAAATCAGGTATTTCAGACAGGGATGTTGTAAAGATCAATCCCGGTGATTCTGCCGTTATTGTTTTTGATGCCTGGCCAGGAATTAAGTTTCCGGCCTTTATCAGCCAGGTAAGTGAAATGGCCGATCCTATGACCGGCACCTATGAAACAGAATTGAACCTTGATGGTATGGGCTACAGGCTCGCCTCAGGCTTTGTTGCGGGTGTAGATATATTCCCGGCACACAAACAACATCTGATAATAGTACCGGTTAGCGCTGTTATTGAGGCAGAAGGGAAACAGGGTTTCATCTATTATGTTACAGATTCAGGTATAGTCAAAAAAACAAAAGTCGATATTGTTACAATTTCAGGTTCCGATGTGGCACTGAAAGGTATCCCCGAAGGAATCAGTGAAATAATATATGAAGGCGCAGCCTATGTTAATGAAGGGATGAAAGTGGAGGTAGTAAAATGAAAATATCCGAACTATCAGTAAAGAATTACCAGTTTACCGTAGTTGTTTTTCTCCTTTTGGTTTCTCTGGGCGTCTATTCCTATCTGAAGATACCACAGGCAGCAGATCCGGAATTCCCGGTTACAATATTCCCTGTGATAGCTGTTTACCCCGGCGCCTCACCTGCTGATATTGAGGAGCTTGTAGTCGACAGGCTTGAAAAAAGCATCAAAGAGCTTGAGGACATTGACAGGATGACAAGCGAGATAGAAGAGGATGTTGCAATCATCGTTATAGAGTTTTCTCCTGAATCCGATCCGGATATAAAATTTGATGACCTGCAGCGTCAGATAAATTCGGTACAATCCTCACTGCCGGAAGATCTCTACAGTATTGAGGCATTAAAGATACAGGCTGGTAATACAAATATTATACAGGCTGCCATTGTATCAGAAACAGCTGAATATTCAGAACTTGGTAAACTGGCCGGGGATCTCAGGGATGAGATCTCAGCTCTTCCGGGAATAAAGAAAGCAGATGCAGTTGCTTATCCTGAACAGGAACTCAGGATCGAAATAGATCTTCCAAGGATGGCAAAAATGAATGTTACTGTTAACCAGGTAATGAATGCCATTCAAAGTGAGAATGCCAATATACCGGGAGGTACAATCGATATAGGTTCAAAAAAATTTAACATAAAGACAAGTGGCAGTTATGAAAGTCTTGAAGATGTACAGAGAACAATAGTCAGTGCAGGAGAGGGGAGGGTTGTTTATCTGAAGGATGTTGCCGATATCAGCTGGCAGTATGAGGATATGAAGTATTATGGAAGGTATAATGGGGTAAAGGCAGCCTTCATAATTGCAAACATGAAAAGGGGACAGAATATACACAGGATGCGAAATTCAATTTATGATATCTTTGATAAATTCGAGAAGAAGCTTCCTGCAGGGATCTGTCTTGAGAGAGGCTTTGATCAGTCAGCCAATGTCAAAGCAACGCTTGGACGACTACAGCGTGATTTCCTGTTTGCATTCTTACTTGTGCTGATTACCCTTCTGCCTCTTGGATTCAGGTCTTCCGGTATTGTAATGATATCCATCCCCCTCTCTGTTCTGATTGGTATCACAGGGCTTTATCTGACCGGGTTCAATATAAACCAGCTGAGCATTGTAGGGGCAGTAATAGCACTCGGATTACTGGTTGATGATTCAATAGTAGTTGTTGAAAATATATCAAGATGGGTAAGAAATGGCACCTTACCATTTGAGGCTTCCATTAAGGCAACCCGACAGATCGGGCCGGCTGTTATCGGCTGTACAGCTACACTTATTCTTGCTTTTCTGCCACTGATGTTTCTTCCCGGTAAGGCCGGTCAATATATGAGAGTACTGCCTACAGCAGTAACATTCATTGTCCTGGGATCACTCTTCGTTGCATTGACAATTATCCCATTTATAACAAGTAAAATACTCAAAGGTAGAGTTGATCCAAGAGGGAATATAGTATTAAGAGGTTTTCATAAAGTAATTGATTTTACATATTCACGCGCCCTTCACTGGTCTCTCGCAAATCCGGGAAAAACACTGGTTGTGGCAATGCTATTTTTTATTGCCTCTCTTTTCATTATCAATATTGTCGGTTTCAGTCTTTTCCCTAAAGCAGGGTTACCTCAGTTTTTTATTACTGTTGAAACACCGCGGGGCAGTAATATAAGTGAAACCGATAAAGCGGTCAGATTTGTCGAATCAGTACTCAGTACCAGCCCTGGAGTGATCTATTATATGTCGAATGTAGGGAAAGGCAATCCTATGATATACTACAATTCATTTCAGAAAAATGAGCAGGCAACTATCGGAGAGGTTCTGTGTGAGGTTAAGCGTGAACTTGTACCCGATATTGGAAGGTTTATTGATGATCTTCGGGATACGTTGAATACTTATGTAAATGCAAGAATATATGTAAATGAGTTTGAAAACGGATCTCCTGTTGATGCCCCTATTGCTGTAAGACTTGTTGGAGATAACCTTGATTCACTTAAGCATTATTCAGGTATTATTGAGGAGATCTTCAGGCTGCACGAAGGGACAACATACATAAAAAATCCACTTAGTCAGTCACTTACAGACATCAAGATTAATGTTAATACCGGGAAAGCAGGAATGTTCGGTGTTCCTTCGGCAGAAATTGACAGGACTATCAGGCTGGCTCTTGCAGGGATTACTGCAGGTAAATATCGTGATCCTGATGGTAAGGAATATTCGATAAATGTAAGGATGCCTAAAACAACATCAGGTGATCATCTTATACTTGATGACATTTATATTGCATCACTCGCAGGAGCACAGATTCCATTATCTCAACTTGCCAGTATCGGATTTTCCAATTCACCTACCCTGATCCAGCATTATAACAATGAAAGAGATATGACTATCTCTTCTTCCGTCAGAACGGGGTTCAATACTGATAGGGTTACAAAAGAGTTACTGTCAGAGATCAGTAAACTTAAATTACCCGAGGGATTTAAATTAGTTGAAGCAGGAGAAATTGAAAGCAGGCGGGAGAGTTTTGAAGGGATTGGAACAGCAATCATTATTGCAATTTTTGGAATATTCGCAGTGTTGATACTTGAATTCAGAACATTTAAAAGCACACTCATTGTACTTTCGGTAATTCCACTGGGCATCATCGGTGGGTTGATTATGTTATGGCTGACAGGTTATACACTCTCATTTGCTGCAGCAATAGGTTTTGTCGCTTTAACAGGTATTGAGATCAAAAACTCCATCCTGCTGGTCGATTTTACAAATCAGCTACGTGAAAAGGGGACTCCTCTTAATGATGCGATAATAGAAGCCGGAGAAATAAGGTTCCTGCCTGTCCTGCTGACAGCCTTGACAGCAATTGGCGGACTATTACCTATAGCATTAAGCAGGTCGGCATTATATTCACCACTTGCTTTTGTAATAATTGGCGGACTGATAACATCTACACTGCTGGCAAGACTTGTAACGCCCGTAATGTATAAGATCATTCCACCCAGGATATAATTGTAACGACGTTGTATGCAACGTCGCTATGGTGATGTTTTAAATTATTCCACCTATAATCTGAAAATTGTAACGACGTTGCATGCAACGTCGCTACCATGGATAATTAAATTTCTGTACCTGACACTAAATATTTGATAATAATTTACTAACTTGTAAGGTTTAAAACCCGATCTGTAACTAAACACAATCAACATGAGAATTATTATTATTGGATGTATTGCATTTGTAATCTGGTGCTTTTTTTCCGCGTGGCTGTATAATGATCATCTTTTACCGGCACTTAAGAAACCGGCAGCAGCCGTTACAGTTGAGGATATCGGTGCCAGAGAGGCAGATTCTTTAGCAAAGCTTAAAGCAATGATGCCGGAGGACTTAAAGATCTATTTTGAATTCAATGACTCAAAATTCAAACCTGATCCGCAAACGGATAGTAAAGTAGCCGAGTTTAAAACATGGCTTGATAAATATCCTGAATCAAAGCTTAGTGTGACAGGTCATACCGACCTGGTTGGAACTCCTGAATATAACCAGGCTCTTGGACAAAAAAGAGCTGAAAACGTTAGTGAATATCTTAAAAACCAAGGAATTGAGGCTGAGAAAATAATCACAGAATCAATGGGGGAAACTAAACCGGCCGCTGGTTATATTACCAAAGAAAATAGAGCAAAAAACAGAAGAACAGAAATAATAATTAAAATGCAATAATATGACACTTTCATTTATACAACTCGTATCTGTTACAGGGACAGTAATAACTATTGTAGCTATTCTCCTGGTTGCAGCCATTATAGGATATCTGACAGCATGGTTCTATGCAAAATCAGTTTATAAACCAATAATCAAGGGTCTTGAAGAAGAAAAAGAAAATCTTCAGAAGGAGGTTGCCGGATTGAAAGAAGATATTACTAAACTTAATGGTAATATTGAAGAACTGAATGGGAAAGTAGCAAAACTTGAGGAAGAAGTAAAAAAGAAAGATGGAGAAATTAATGAACTGAAGAGTAAAAAAGAATAATATATCCTCTGCTCCCTGTTTTTTATAATATTGTCTCCGTATAGAATAGAAATTCAGGAATGATATATTATTCTTATACCTGTATTTTTAATATAGATTATATACAAATGAAAACATCACGAAGGACATTTATTAAAGCAGGTACTCTGGCTGTTTTAGGGAGTGCTGTTTTACCTAAAACCGCTTTTGGTCTTGTTCCTCAAAAAGGTATAGTAGGACTACAGCTATATTCTATTCGTGAAGAAATGAGAAAAGATCCGCTTGGATCACTTAAGCAGGTTGCAGAGATGGGTTATGAGTATGTTGAACATGCAAGTTATCGCGATCGTAAATTCTATGGTCATGAACCGGCAGAGTTCAGAAAGATACTTGATGACCTGGGGCTTAAGATGATAAGCGGACATACGGTAATAGGCCCCCAGCATTGGATTGAAGAGAAGCAGGATTTCTCCGATAGCTGGAAATGGACTGTCGAAGATGCTGCGGTACTTGGACAAGAATATGTAGTAAGCCCCTCGATGGACAATAGCATGAGGCGTAAGTATGACGATTTCATGAGTTACATGGACGTTTTTAATAAATGCGGTGACCTTTGTAAAGCTAACGGAATGAAATTCGGATATCATAATCACGACTTTGAATTCAGTGAAGAGCTGAATGATAAAAAACTGTTCGATATAATGATGACGAGTCTGGACCCGGAACAAGTTGTAATACAGCTGGATATCGGGAATATGTATAATGGAGGAGCAGTGGCGCTTGAAGTCATTAACCAGTATCCCGGAAGATTCGAAAATCTTCATGTTAAGGATGAAATAAAAGCTGAAAGAGGACGTCAACAGTATGAGAGCTGTATCATAGGTGAAGGGATAGTAGAAGTTAAAGAAGTTCTTGATCTGGCAACAAGAATAGGAGGAACAGAGGTTTATATTATAGAACAGGAATCATATCAGGGTAAGACACCCATGGAATGTGTGAAAAGAGACCTTGAAGTGATGAAGGAATGGGGGTATGTATAACCGTCAACCTATTTTAAATTTTTATCTTGTACATTTGAAGCATGAGGCTACTCTGTTTCATAGCTGTAATCTTGTTGTTTGCTAATGTCA
>CAZTXH010000005.1:17332-20160 GCA_964617415.1 uncultured Rikenellaceae bacterium
CCCAGAATTTTACCGACAGTAACCTGCCTATCATTATTATCAATACCGATGGTGGTGCTTCTATCCCTGATGAACCGAAGATACCGGCAACAATGAAAATAATATACAGGGGTGAGGGTGAGAGAAACTATGTATCGGATCAGTTTAATTCCGAATACCTTAATTATGACGGAAGAATAGGTATTGAAATAAGGGGTTCATCATCACAATATTCACATAAGAAGCAATATGGTTTTACTACCAGGCTGGAAGATGATGTTACCAATAATAACGTGAGCCTCCTGGGGATGCCTGATGAAAACGACTGGATACTGAACTCAATGGTATTCGATTCAGCCCTGGTACGCGATTACCTCTGCTTCAATCTCTCAAGACAAATAGGGGAGTATGCTTCAGGGACAGCTTATTGTGAGGTTATACTCAATGGTGATTACAGGGGGCTTTATCTTCTTGAGGAAAAGATAAAGGTTGATAAAAACAGGGTGAATATTATAAAAATTGATGAATTCGACAATGATTATCCGGATGTGACCGGGGGATATATAACAAAGTCCGATAAAACGACAGGAGGAGATCCGGTTGCGTGGACAATAAATAATTTCTATGGTAACGGAGTGGCTTTTATTCACCATCGTCCCAAACCTGATGATGTGACGATGGAGCAAAACAATTATATCCGTGATTATTTCATGAGCGTTGATGATAAGATATTCAACAGGGATGAATCTCCGGATGAAGGCTATCCTTCCCTGATTGATATACCTTCATTTATCAATTACATGATAATCAGTGAGCTTTCATCAAATGCAGACTCATACCAGTTCAGCACATTCTTTCATAAGGACCGGAATGGCAAGCTGAGAGCAGGACCTGTCTGGGATTCTGACCTCACATTTGATAATGATCTCTATTTTTGGGGTTTCGATAGGGCCAAACCTGATGTGTGGCAGTTAGCAAACGGAGATAATGAAGGAGCCAGGTTCTGGAGAAACCTGTTTTTTGAAAGTCATTACAAATGTTATTTATCCAAAAGGTGGAATGAACTGATTCAACCAGGACAGCCTCTTAATCCTGAAAGCCTTGATAACTTTATCGATCAGACTGTTGATAAAATAAGTGAAGCTATTGTAAGGGAAGATATGAAGTGGGATAATGTAGGCGACCATGCTGAACGAATATCGGTAATCAAAAACTACCTGGAAGAGCGTATTCCATGGATAACTAATAATGTGGGATCATACTCCGAATGCAGTAATGTTGAGGTTCCTCCACTGGTAATATCAAAAATAATGTACCATCCTGACACTACCATCATTTTCACTGATAATGACGACAAGGAATTTATCGAGATAACAAATGATGGTGATCATGAAGTTGATCTCACAGGGATTTATTTCATGGGTACAGGCCTGATATATCAGTTCCCCGCAGGATCAAAATTAAGTGCCGGAGAAAAATTATTCCTGGCAGGCAAATCATCTGTTTTTAAGACCATTTACGGGATAATACCTTTTGGAGAATTTACACGTAGTCTTTCAAACAAAAGCGAAAGAATATTACTTGGCGA
This sequence comes from uncultured Rikenellaceae bacterium, assembly GCA_964617415.1. Lineage (GTDB taxonomy): Bacteria > Bacteroidota > Bacteroidia > Bacteroidales > VadinHA17 > LD21. The sequence goes on from CAZTXH010000005.1 coordinate 18,900, forward strand.
TTGTTTCGGGAATGTAATTGATGATGTAACCTATTGCGATACATTACCGTGGCCTGACGCGGATGGTAATGGTTATTATCTGCAGCTTATTGATCCCGATATGGATAACAATATTGGCGAATACTGGATAGCCGCCCTGGCTAATGACCTGTCAGTCGAAGATATCTATACATCCTATAATTTAAGGGTTTATCCTAATCCTGTGAGCAATTGCCTGAACATTGAATCAACTGCTGAAGTATTATCAGTGAGTCTTTTCAATCTGACAGGCCATATAATATTTACTGATCAACAGGTCAATGCTGATAATTGCCGGATCAATATGGCAGATCTGCCTGCCGGATTCTACCTGATCAGGGTGAAAATGGCAGGAAGGACAATTACTTACAGGGTAATCAAGATATAATTAACAGACAATATTCAATATAACACTTACAATTATTCCCGTGTGTATACATTGGGTTCCTGTATCTCTTTAAGGAATAAAGTACGGGGTGAGTTGTAAAAATTCAAAAAATCGTCAGGGAAGGGCTGATCAATATTGAACATTCTGAACCTTGGCATATATGTATGTCGCCATGTGAGAACATATCCTACCTGGTATTTACTAAGTACCGGCAACAGAACTGTTGACCACCAGTCATGCATACCCCATCTTGCACCGGTTTCGCTCAGGGCTGTTAGTTTGTTTCTTTGAATAGCTTCTGTAGATACGAAGTTTAGGGCAGTATCTAGTTCAGTACCAAACTGTTCTCCACGGTCATACATATCGAGTGAGAACATATCAATGATATCATCACCCGGGTAACCTCTCATATACTGTTCAAGACTGGTAACTCTGTCAGTATTGTAAGCGTAGAGAATATTGTGAAGATCCTTTTTGTCGCGCAGGAATTCGACGGTATATCTCCATAGTGCAGAATACTCTTCGTCGGTGCAAATGTTTGTTCCCCACCAGAAGAAAGACCCGGAATGTTCATGGTATGGTCTGAATATGAACGGTATAGGTGTTCCTTCATTATCTGTAAATCCTGCAAAAAAGTCTGCCAGGCGCTCCAGCCAGGTATTGAACATTTCATGGTTTTTTCCTCCCGGGAGTATTGAAGCAACCACCTCGGTGGAACTGACATCCCAGGCTGTTCCGTGCTGCCACCTGGCTCTGCCCTCTGCATCTTCCGGGACAGGTTCCTGCATTGTTAGCGGATTATCGGCATGCCAGCTTATCGTGATTACACCTCCTCGCTTATAGTGTGCTTTAACC
>CAZTXH010000006.1:0-13420 GCA_964617415.1 uncultured Rikenellaceae bacterium
GTTATTCCATAACACATAGCATCCTGGTCAGTATCCACGCTGAAATTCTGAAATGGTAAAACGGCTATAGATTTTTCCAGTTCTTCTCCTGGACTAAAAAGTTTGGGGATAAACAGTATTCCAAGAACAATCAAAGCTAAAGCAACAACCGATGCTATAATTATTGGAGTCTTCTTGCTCTTTTGATGTGTGGTTACAGGTTTAGAGACTTCATGTGTAATTTCCTCTGGATACTGACTCTGTTTCTTTAATGCAGAAATAATCTCCTTAACTGCATTAGCTACCTTATTGATCTGATTTCTGTAACTGGTTTTATTAGTGTTTTTATCCTCAGAATCCAATGGTGTAAGAGGCCTGTTTACACCTGGTTCTTTATATATAAACTCAATTCCCCTCAACACTTCTCCCAGCACATTCTCTAGAAGTTTTGTGTCTTCAGGATCAAGATCATGTATCTTAATTGGTAGTATCCTGCTGGCTACATTCCCGCTTGCAAGATTTATATCTCTTCCCAATTTATCCTCCTTTGCCAGCTTATTGAATGCGCAAAATTCATTTTGCCAGGCATAGCTCTTAGGATCGCAATAAGTCTGGGAGATAATAGGAATGAAGATCAGGCATTTTAGTTTGTCCTCAAGGCTTTTATCCACATTGTGAGTTTCCAGTAAGCCATCATGAGGATTCTCATCAAAGTATATAAAGATATCCTCCTTAAATGTGGCTTCCAGTTCTCCCTTAAGTTGGTTGACAAATTCTGTTACCCAACCGTCATGCTTATTGTCTTTCTGGCGGTAGGAGATGAAGATGTCGTAGTTATATCCCGGGATAATACTCGCCATATTAGTGGTTCATTGTGATAAAGTTATGAAAGTAATGGATACGAGACAAATAAAAAATTGAGAAGGGGAGAATATGTGAAGGGGAGAATGGGAGATAAAAATGTTTATATTTGTAACAATCGCTGCATTTAAATGTATTCATTTTACAGAAAAGGAAGACGTCGTAATTCCCTACGATATCCGAGACGTGATTATTCACTACCCGGGAAATATTTTGTTACAATTAGTACCGCGGATAAAAAAGAGTGGTTCGGTACAATAGATAATGTGGGAATGCAATTATCGGATATTGGCAATATTGCATATAAACTGTGGTGCGAGATACCACAACATTTCCCATATATCACACTGGATGGATTTATTATTATGCCCAATCATATACATGGAATTATAATCATTAATAGAAATTCCAGAAAACACGTAGTAGGGTCGTTGCATGCAACGACCCTACTATCACATGATAACATCCCAGTTAAAAATTCAACCATGTCATCCATATCCCCTAAATCAGGGTCATTATCTGTTATAATACGATCATATAAATCAGCAGTTACGCGACAGGCCCGTTTGATTAATAATGATTTTTCTTGGCAATCAGGATTTTACGATACTATTATTTGTACATCAGGACAATTATCCCGTATCAGGAAATATATAAAAAATAATCCAGGGAACTGGATTTAAAAAGGAGCGTTGCATGCAACGCTCCTACATATCGTCAGGGATCTGTGTCGTGGAGCCTGCACCGAGGCTCTCGAGGTGCTCCCCAGGCTGGACTCGAACCGGCGACCCTCTGATTAACAGTCAGATGCTCTAACCAACTGAGCTACTGAGGAATTTAGCTTTACTCTTTCAATTCGAATTTAGCGTGCCAAAAGTACAGGCTTTTAGTGAATTTAACAATATCTTTAGCAAAAAATTTTTGTATGAAAAAGATCCTCGGCATAGGAAATGCCCTCGTTGATGTGATGACAATTATAGAGGATGATAAGATACTTGATAAATTCTCCCTGCCAAAAGGAAGCATGACACTCGTTAATGAACAAAAATCGGCATTGATAAAAGAGACTACATCAGGTTTTAAAACGGCATTTACATCAGGCGGCTCAGCTGCCAATACAATACACGGACTCGCGAAACTTAACGCGAATACAGGGTTTATCGGATCAATAGGCAGGGATAAAACCGGGGATATCTTTGAGGAAGATATGAAAAAAGCCGGGGTGAATAATATACTGTTCAGACGTGAATCGGTAACGGGAACCACTGTTGCTCTCATATCTCAGGATTCACAGAGGACTTTTGCCACACATCTTGGTGCTGCCGTTGAGCTTGAACCAGAAGACCTCAGGGAAGAATATTTTAAACAATATAATATTCTTTATTTCGAAGGTTACCAGATAATAAACAAACCTCTTGTGGTAAAGGCATGTAATCTTGCTACACAGAACAATATGGAGATTGCGGTCGACCTTGCCAGCTATAATGTCGTTGATGACAATAAAGAGAATTTTATTGAGATTATTGAAGAGTATATCGATATTGTTTTTGCCAATGAGGACGAAGCAAAATCACTGACAGGTCTTGAGCCGGGAAAAGCATTGGGTAAAATTGCAGATATGTGCAATATTGCAGTTATCAAGACAGGTAAAGAGGGTTCACTTATTCAACGATCTGAAGAATTAATTAGAGTAGGAACCCTGCCAATCGAATGTAAAGACACGACCGGTGCGGGTGATCTCTACGCTTCGGGTTTCCTTTATGGTTATGCCGGTGGTCTGGAACTTGATAAATGTGGCTCCCTCGGAACCCTTCTTGCAGGGAATGTTATAGAGATGGTAGGTGCCAGGATCCCTGATAAAAAATGGCCCGGAATAATTAAGAATGTTTCAAAAATCATTAAGGAATAATAGTGTCACTTACGGTATTTTCTCTTGAGATCTCTTATATTACCTGACAAATGTCTCTTATACTTTTTAGAATAGTATAATTTGTTTTTACCGAGGTGTGAAAGATCACATGAAGAATCAACTCTTTGGATAATCTTTCGTGCCTGTCTGTCGGATGCACAACCCGACCCTATTAGAATCAGGATAAAAATCAGAATACAGGGTTTTATAAATCTTAATGAAATATCAATTTTAAACATAATACCTGGTCTTCAATCTATAGTAAAGGTACACTTAATTATCTTTTATGTTTGTTTTACATGTGATAATACACGGTCTAAAATATTATAAGGAGGTGTAGAAAAAGTCAATTTTCTTTTCTTAACCACTAAATCCCCTAGGGGGACTTGTTGATAAACAAATAGTTAAAAGGCCCCCCTTTGCGCCTTCGCGTAGCCGATACGGCGGAGCAAGGTAGGGGGGTTGGGGGTAAAAGACGACTTTTTCAACACCACCTTCGAAAATAACAATTATACATATCTTTACCTGGACATTGAATTGAAATGACAGGTAATAAGTTGCATTTTTCAGGAAGGAAGGTCTTTTATTTATTTCTGATCTTTTGGGGTATTATTAACTTTATTCAGGCCTTATTTACTCCTCTTCACAATGATGAAGCTTACTACTGGATGTTCTCAAGATACCCGGCATGGGGCTATTATGACCATCCCCCGATGATCGCCATGCTGATCGGTGCAGGTTATCTGATATTCTCAAATGAGCTTGGAGTAAGATTGATGGTCGTTATAAGCCAGATAGCAACATTATTGATTGTATGGCATTTGCTGGATGATGAAAAGAAAGAATCACCAGGAAATGCACTATTGATCGTGCTGGTTATTACTATACTGCCTGTATTGAATATCTATGGATTTCTGGCAACTCCCGATCCTCCATTACTGCTTTTTACAGCACTCTTCCTGTTTTTCTACAGGAGATTCCTCAGAGATGAAAACTGGTTTAACACACTGGTTCTGGGATTCACTATGGCAGGACTTATGTACAGCAAGTATCATGGTGCAATAATGCTGATCCTTATTATTCTGTCAAACCTGACATTACTGAAAAAGCCGAAGTTCTATATCGCTTCGATATTTGCCCTTTTGTTATTCCTGCCACACATAAACTGGCAGGTATCGAATGGATTTCCATCATTGCAATATCATCTCTCCGATAGAGCTTCAGGATTCGATCTTTCACATATAGCAGAATATCTTATTAATCAACTGCTCATTCATAACCCTTTTTTACTGCCATTATTCCTTTTCATAATAATTAAGACCACGTCAAATGATGTTTTTGTAAAGGGATTGAAATATATCGTTATCGGATTTTTTACTTTCTTTCTTATATCAAGTTTCAGATATCATGTAGAACCTCAGTGGACTGCAATTATTACAATCCCGATGTTGATCCTGGTATTTAACACTGATAATATATATGGAAAACATAAACATATCAGAACAGTATTTTTTGTACTGGTTCCAATTTTCTTATTTACAAGATTTGCCCTGATGATTGACTTCCTTCCGGTATCATTTCTGAAGAAGGAATTCCACCGGCACAGGAAATGGGCAGCAGATATTGAAGATCTTGCCGGTGACCGGCCTGTTGTATTTACAAATTCTTACCAGGATCCTTCAGTATATTCTTTTTATACCGGACAATTTGCAAATAGTCTTGATAATAAGGATTACAGGAAAACACAGTATGATATCTGGCCTTTTGAGGAGCAGATACACGGGAAAGAGGTTCTGTATGTACCCCACTGGCTGAATGATTTTTACAAGGAAAGGCTTTCCGTTCATGTCAGGCCGGATGGTGATACATTATATTACCGGATATTTAAAGATTTCCGATCGTTACAGAAGGAATGTGTTATTCCTGATCATGATTCATGGTCGTTCAGTAATGTTAATGAAAACAGCCTTGATCTCAACATCTTCAATCCATATTCATATAATATAGATATAACACATCCTGAATTTCCTGTCGTTTTCCAGGCTGCGATCTACGGAAAGGATGGTGGTATTGTTACGAAACGAAATATTGATATTCAGCCCGCGCTGGATATTTTGCATCCCGGAGATACCGTATCTGTTTCAGGTAGGTTCAGGCTTAACGGATTGCCGGAAGGGGAATATAATATGGTTATTTGTACAGAAACGGGTATCTTATATGATGTATTCAGCAGCAGCTTCAGGGAAGTGATTGTAATGCCTTGAAAGTAATATAATTATTTGCTAGAAAATTCCATATCACCGTAACACCTATAGCAAATAGTTTTGCGACATAGAACGGAAGCTTCTTTTCAAAGAGGTAAAGGAACAGGTTATTGATTCCGAGTCCTATGACGGAGATAATTACAAAACTACTGTATTCAAGCAATACCCTTGGGTCAGTACTTTCAAATGTCCAGATACGGTTCAGAAAATAGTTGGATGTTGCAGCAATGATAAAACCTGTTGAACTTGCAATATACCTGTGAATCTTTACCTTCTCCTTAAGCAGCCAGGTTATTGAAAAATCAATAACCATGCCCAGAAGACCTACGATTCCAAACTTTAAAAACTTTAATAACATAGTGTTCCCCTAGTATCCGGGTAGGGTATATCCGTTATGATACTCGGGTGTTATCAGTTTGTTTGCGTTTCTTGAAGTAAATTGCTGCCTGTCATTATTCCAGAATACCTTTTCTCCTGTCCTGTATGCAACATTACCCATCTGGGCTACGAGTGCTACATCTCGTCCCACATCAATATCGGCATGAAGCTCTTCAGGGGTATTATTCGTGATACAGTCGAGGAAATTCCTTACGTGAAGATCCAGACCTGAACCAACATTTTTCTGAAGAGGCACAGCTTCCATTCTTTGTTTTTCAGGGAATACTTCCCAGCCATTACGGTCGAGGACAAGTGTGCCGTTTTCACCTGTATATGCCATGCCATGAGGTCTCTTCCAGTTACCGAGGCCAATACCGATAGTATGTTCCCAGGTCATGGTAAAATTCTTAAAATCATAAACGGCGGTCATGGTATCCGGAGTCACCATGTCATCATCGGGGAATGCATATTTCCCGCCTATTGCCATCACTGATTCGGGAACAGATACACCCATTCCATATAATATATAGTCGATCAGGTGTACACCCCAATCTGTCATTACACCATTACCATATTCCCAGTACCAGCGCCATGTAAGATGGAACCTGTTTTTATTAAAGGGACGCAATGGTGCAGGTCCCAGCCATCTTACATAATCAACACCCTGTGGTGTGGGTGAGTCGGGGACTTTCGGAACAGGACCTTTCCAGTCGACAAACGACCATGCCTTGCAAGCACGTATACGTCCCAGTTTACCCGATTTCAGAAAGTCGATGGCATCAACAAAATGAGGCTGACTTCTTTGCCACTGTCCGACCTGGGCCATTTTGCCATGCTGTTTTACTGCTTTCTGCATTATATTGATCTCGGCGATGGAATTACCTATTGGTTTTTCAACATATACATGGTTTCCGTTTTCAATAGCATCGCAAAAAATCATGCAGTGCCAGTGATCGGGAGTGCCGATAATGACAACATCAATATCCTTATTCTCAAGCATTTTACGATAATCAATATAAAGCTTTGGTCTGGAGTGACCCATCTTTACAAGATCGTCTGTTCTTTGGTTAAGAACATTCCTGTCCACATCGCACATTGCCACACATTCAGTCTCGGGATTTTTCAGGAATGATTCCAGATCACTCCATCCCATGCTATGTCCGCCTACAAGGGCCACATTGATTTTATCGGAAGGAGCCACTCTTTTCCTGGCGTTTGCCAGTACATCAAAAGGCAGGACAGATCCTGCAGCCAGAACAGAAGCTGTCTTAATGAAATTTCTTCTTGAAGAAGTCATAATATATCAGGTTTTAATAGAATGATCCTAAAGGTAATCTTTTCTTGTATAATGATCAATTTACGTTATATAAAAATCAGAATTTCACTTGTTCCATCAATGCCAAACCGAAACCGCCTTAAAAAGACTTTGTGTGCCTTTGTGAAGCACTTCGTGTTCTTTGTGGTTTTAGACTAAAATACTTAACCACAAAGGGGCACAAAGGTAAACACCAAGGAACTCAAAGGGAAGAATATATATAGTTACTTAATAAATCGTTAAATTTATATTTTATAATTATTCTACAAGTAAATTAAAATAACTGTATAAACGAAAAACCATAAGATGATTAGATTTAAATTTATCTTGGCGCTTGCACTATGCGGGCTTATATTCACTGGCAGTTATGCCCAGATTACAAATCCGAATGATCCTATTCCACCGGATTCTGCTATAAGGATAGGTAAGCTTGATAACGGGCTAACCTATTACATCAAGTATAATCAGAGGCCGGAACAGAGAATGGAGATGAGGCTGGCTATTAATGCCGGTTCTATTTGTGAAACAGATGAACAACAGGGGCTGGCACATTTTTGCGAGCACATGTGTTTCAACGGGACTAAGAACTTCCCGAGTAACAGAATAGTAGATATGCTTGAAGAGATGGGTGTCAAGTTCGGAGCAGAACTTAATGCTTATACCGGTTTCGATCAGACAAAATATATGCTGAAGGTTCCGACAGACAGTATCGAGTGGATAAACAGGGGCTTCCAGGTTCTTGAAGACTGGGCTCACCAGGTGAGCATGGAAGAGGAAGAGATTGACAAAGAGCGGGGAGTCATTATTGAGGAATGGCGAATTGGTCTGGGAGCTGATGATCGTATGATGCAAAAATACCTTCCTGTTTTGCTTAAAGGATCACGATATGCGGAACGTCTGCCAATAGGAAAAATTGAAATCATAAAATCATTCCCTTATGAAACATTACGTGAATTTTACAGGACATGGTACAGGCCTGATCTTATGGCAGTTGTCGTTGTAGGTGATATTGATCCCGACCTTACTGAAGAGAAAATACAAGAGTATTTCAATAGAGTCCCACAGAACGAAAATGCTACTGAAAGGGTGGAATATAGCGTACCTGATAATGATGATCCGCTGATAAGCGTTGTAACAGACAAGGAAGCATCAGGTTTTTCTGTTGAGATTATGTACAAGCAGCCAAATGCTGAGTCTGTTACATATAATGATTACAGGAATAGCCAGATACGCTATTTATATACAAGCATGTTAAACAACAGGCTTCAGGAATTAGTACGGAAACCGGATGCTCCCTTCCTGTTGACAGGTTCAAATTATGGGTCGTTTATAGGACGCACTATAGATATCTATTCATTATATGCCGCCGCAAAAGAGAACCAGATAGAAAAGAGTATCGAATTATTGCTTACTGAAAATGAAAGAGTACACCGGCATGGATTTACTCTATCAGAGTTGGAAAGAACAAAGAAAGATATACTGGCATTTTATGAAAACGTCGCAAAAGAAGCTGATAAGACACTATCGTCAGAATATGCCGATGAATTTATCAGAAACTACATGACCCGCGAATGTGTTCCGGGATATAAAAGGGAATATGAGATTGTGAAAGAGATACTCCCTGGGATAAGCCTTGAAGAGGTCAACAATCTTGCTGAAGAATGGATCACCGAAGATAATATGCTTGTACTGATTACAGCTCAGGAAAAAGAAGGAGTCAGGATTCCGACAGAACAGAAAGTGGCAGAAATGATCAAATCAGCCAGATCGAAAGAAATTGAAGCTTATGTCGATGAAGTTACTGATGCCCCTCTATTACCGGAAGAACCGATTTCTTCCCCGGTAATGAATAAAACTGAAAATAGTGATTTTGGTTTTACCGAGCTGATCTTCGCCAACGGGGTAAAGATGATCCTGAAACCTACTGACTTCAAGAACGATGAAATATTGATGACGGCTTTCAGTCCTGGCGGATTATCTCTTTATCCCGATGAGGATATTATGTCGGCAATGCTTGCTGCAACTATAATCTCACAGAGCGGACTGGGTGAATATGACTTAACAGGATTGCAGAAAAAGCTGTCAGGGAATACTGCAAACCTCACTCCTTATATAAATGAACTGCGTGAAGGGGTGAATGGAAATTGTTCTCCAAAGGACCTTGAGACTATGTTGCAATTAAACTATTTGTATTTTACCAGTATACGAAGGGATGAGAATGCGTTTAATTCATATATCTCAAGGCTTAAAAATATGGTTAAACCTATGAGAGCTGTGCCACAGGTAATTTTTGCTGATACCCTGTCAAAGATCATCTCAATGAATTCTCCCAGGGTGGTGGCCGTTCCAACAGAGACACAGCTCGACCAGGTGGACCTCGACAGGACAATGGATATTTTCAGTGAGCGCTTTGCAGACGCAAGTGACTTCACATACCTGATGGTTGGGAATTTCAAAACGGAAGAGGTAATGCCACTTCTTGAAAAATATATCGGAGGCCTGCCTTCAATAAGCAGGAGCGAGATATGGAGAGACATGACACCTGACTTCCCGGAAAGTAAAGTGATAGTTGATGTACCTAAAAACTCAGAGCCACAAAGCCAGGTTGCAATGGTATGGGATGGTGATTTCAAATGGAAACTTAAAGACCGGCAGGGATTTGCTATGCTGTTGGATATACTATCAATAAAATGCAGGGAATCAATGCGTGAAGAACAGGGAGGAGTTTATGGTGTAAGTATAAATGGTAACGCTTCAAAACTGCCGACTCCCGAATATTCAATTACATCTACATGGGGATGTGACCCTGGCAATATAGAAACATTGTCACAGACTCTTTTGGACGAGATGATAAAATTGAAGACTGACGGTCCAACAGAAACTGATCTGAACAAGATAAAAGAAACTATGAGCAGGGAAAGGGAGACACAGGTCAGGGAGAACAGCTTCTGGTTATCATACCTGCAGAATCATTATCTCTATGGTAACAAAATATTTTCTCTCAGCGAGTATAAGGATTTTGTTAACTCATTCAAAGTAAAGGATATACGTAATATAGCAAAGAAATACTTTGATACAGATCATTATGTAAGGGTTGCATTAACACCTAAAGAGGGGGTGGAATCAGAATAAACCGTGAAGTTCGGCATCGATCTTATCGATCACTTCGCTCAGGTGATCTTTGTTATTGGGGAAATTATAGTGATCGGCCTCTATTATAAGCAACCTGCCAAGATCGTATGATTCAATCCAGGCTTCATACCTTTCGTTAAGCCTTTTCAGGTAATCGAGACGTATTGAGCTTTCATATTCGCGTCCTCTTGTCTGGATCTGGTTAACGAGTGTTGGTACTGATGCCCTCAGATAAAGAAGAAGATCAGGGGGTTGGAGTAGTGAACTCATCATCTCGAAAAGAGTGGTATAGTTATCAAAGTCGCGTGTCGACATGAGGCCCATTGAATGAAGATTAGGCGCAAAAATATATGCATCTTCATATATTGTCCTGTCCTGGATAATGGTCTTGTCCGATTTTCTTATTTCAATAATCTGGCTAAAGCGGGAATTGAGAAAATATATCTGCAGGTTGAACGACCAGCGTTGCATGTCTTCATAAAAGTCATTAAGGTAGGGGTTATCATCAACATCTTCATAATGAGCAGTCCAACCGTAATGTTTTGCCAGTAGTCCTGCCAGTGTGGTTTTGCCCGAGCCAATATTTCCTGCGACAGCTATATGCATAATTTTAAGGTTACAAAAATGGTTTCTAAAAATAATAAAAAAGTTTGGAGTGCCTAAAATTTTTCATTTGTCATTTTTTAATACCTGCTATTTTATAAATATCTTCTAAGTACTCCCTTGTATTTGAAAGCCGTGGAACTTTATTCTGTCCGCCAAGTTTATTTTTTGATTTTAACCAGTTGTGAAATGTACCCTGCGGGACAGAACGTATTAATGGTTTTACCAGGTTTATATCCTTGAATCGTTTTGCTTCATAATCAGAGTTTATAGACTGAAGGGTTTTATCAAGAGTATCTTTGAACTTTTCGGGATCGGAAGGATCTTTTTCAAATTCAATTAACCACTCATGTGAGCCTCTTGTAACTGTGTCCATAAATACTGGTCCTGCAGTATATTCCGATATTATTGCACCAGTAGCTTTGCAGGCTGCCTCAAGTGCTTTATCGGCATTATCAATTATAACCTCCTCTCCGAATGCATTGATGAAGTGTTTTGTTCTTCCTGAGATCCTGAAGCGGTATGGATCAAGAGAGGTGAATACAATAGTATCGCCGATTATATATCTCCAAAGGCCGCCGTTTGTAGAAATGACAATGGCATAATTCACATCTTTTTCCACCTCCGCGATTGTGTAGGCATGAGGATTATCGGAATTTACTTTATCAGCAGGGATAAATTCATAAAAGATACCGTAATCGAGCATCAAAAGCATGTCTGTCACTGAAGGGTCATCCTGGATACCGAAAAATCCTTCAGAGGCATTGTATGTTTCCATATAATGCATATTCTCTCCCGGGATTAGCTTTTTATATAGTTCGCGATAGGGTGTGAAGCTGATCCCTCCATGGAAGAAGACCTCAAGATTTGGCCATACCTCATGAAGATTTGATTTACCCGTATAAGCCAATACATATTTTATCAGAGTAATGTACCAGGAAGGGACACCTGAAAAACTTGTAACGTTTTCGTTTACAGTTGCTTTAACGATGAGTTCCAGTTTCTTTTCAAAATCTTCGATGAGGGCAACCTTTTTTCGGGGGACTCTTATCAACTCAACCCATGAAGGCGCATTTTCAATAAGTATTGCTGAAAGATCGCCACTGAGAGATTTATTATTGAACTGGTCGATCCTGTGACTGCCGCCGAGAGTAAGAGCTTTTCCCGTAAAAATTCCAGTTGAGGGATTGTTTAAGGAGTAAATAGCAAGTATATCTTTCGCAGCACGATAATGACACTCTTCAAGAGACTCTTTTGTCATGGGAATGAATTTGCTTTTTGATGAAGTAGTACCCGATGATTTTGCAAACCGTCTTATTTTACCCGGCCATAGGAGATCTGATTCACCCCTACCAAGCCGTTCGACAAAAGGAAGATATTCATCGTATGTCTGAACAGGGACACGCGACTGGTACTCTTTAAATGAGGAGATGGACGAAAAACCGTACTTCTTACCCCATTCGGTTGAAGAGGCTCTTTTCAGTAAATGGTCAAATGTCTCCTGCTGTACCTGTAAAGGATTTTTTTTAAAATGCTCAATCTGACTTATTCGTCTGACATTAAAACGGTTAACGATAGCAGTAGTGATTGGCATTTAAGGTTAAATTTAGCTTTAAAGATATATATTTTCAGTGGAAATTAACCGAACACCTCTTTCAGAACTTCCAGCGATCTGATCTTTTTCAGTCCCGGCAGATGTATTGAATAATAATTAACCAGTACTTCAAGAACTTCATTTCGTTGTGCCCCAGTAAGTGGTATATTCATGCTTTTTTCAAATGAAGTTGAAAAAAAAGCTGCCAGTATATCCGATATTTCAGGTTTTGTATAATTATCATGAAGAGGGGGATGGGTAACAAAAACACCGTTGATCAAATCGAAGAACAGATTTTCCTTCGCTGATCTGGATCCTGGTTCAAAACCCAGGTAGCTGCTGAGACCCGCTAGAAATGCGATGTGGAAATTGGTATAGTTAATCCTGCATTTATCAAAGTATATTATTGAATCTTCAATGAACCCGAAAAGCTTTTCATTTGGAGATTCCTGCCTTAATATTGATGTCAGGACTTCACCCATGAAAATTGCAATACTTGTTTTTTTAATATCTGAAAAGATATCAGCAGGAGAGTAAAAAACTGAAAACTCTTTTATCAGCTGTACTTCCCTTGATTCTTTATAATAGAAATCAATATCCAGGATGAACATTGGCTGGAAAAGGACATTATGTTTACCGGTTTTCCTTCGTCCTATTCCCCTGACAAGGAAAGAGAGCCTTCCGAATTTCCGGGTATATAGCTGAACCACTATACCAGAATCAGTATATTTAAGCTGATGCAGTACTATTCCCCTTGTTTTTTCAATCATGTTTTGCTAAATGGACAATCAAATTTATACTTTCTCCTTATATTTAGTATATTTACTGATCAACATTTATGTTATGGTTGCAGCAAAGAATGCGGAACTGGTAAAAAGGATAGCAAAGCTCGCCAAACAGAATCAGGAACTTGAGGAACATATAAAGAAACTGGAGAAGCAGAATGAAAAGCTTTCAGGGAATTATGAGAAGATAAAAGCTCTTTATGAAAAAGTATCTCCTGAAGGCCTGAAGGAGATCTCGGAAGGAGACAAAAGGGAGAAGTCGCTGAAGTTCAATATGGCGACAGTGCTGTTCGCCGATATCCATGGTTTCTCAAAAATTGATGATGACGTGGATTCATCGGCTGTAATGGATGAACTTGATGAGATCCTTTATGAGTTTGACCAGATAGTCACAAAGTACAAGATTGAAAAAATAAAGACTATCGGCGACACATACATGTGTGCCGGCGGGATCCCTGTAAAGAACATTACAAACCCTATTGATGTGGTGATGGCTGCCCTGGAAATGAAAAATTACCTTGAGAAGTATGAATTGAACAAAAGGGGAGCCGGAAACAGTATCTGGGATCTTAAGATCGGGATTCATACAGGTCCTGTAAC